>JAOTUO010000368.1 GCA_029863845.1 Myxococcales bacterium | reverse complement strand
GGCGGGTGCTGCCGACGCGGGTGGATCGGCGCTGATGTCTTCGAGCTCGCGGCGGCCGGTCTCCGGGAGCATCAGGACGAGAAGGCCGGCGCCGAGCGTGGCAAAGACCACCCAGGTGATCATCGGGGTGTTGCTCGATCCGGCCGCCGTCCCCCAGGAGACGAGAAACAGGCCGGCCGCCGCGCCGAGGGCGTCGGTGAGCTGAAGCCAGCCCGCGGAGGTTCCCCGGTAGGACGTGGGGAAGAGCTCCGTCGAGAGCGCTCGTCCGATCGTGATCCCTCCGGTGAGCGCGAAGATCAGCGGAATCCACAGGAAGGGCAGCACCCAGCCCGGCCCGTGGTAGAAGGCGACGGCGAGCAGCGGATAGGCCCCGAACAAGAGGAAGCCCACCGGGCGGCGGCCGCGGCGATCGGCGACGCGGCCGGCGAAGGGATGACCGACGATCCCGGCCATGCCCGCCACGAACGCCATCGCCGTGAACTGCGACGGCGTCCAGCCGTGCTCCGCCTGCACGTAGTAGGCCGCGAAGCTGAAGCCGGCGCCGTGTCCGGCCGAGGCGAGCGCGCCGATCAGGCCGACGGTCAGTGCCCGCAACGGATGGGCCCGCACGAGGCGAACGAGCGGAGCGCCCCAGCCCGCGGCCCAACCCGGGGCAGCGCCGCGCGCCGCGCGTCCCCGCCGGAAGCGATCCGTCTCTCCCACCCGACGACGGAAGCGGGGGAGCAGCAGCAGCGGCGTCAACCCCACGACGTACATCGCGCGCCAGCCGTAGGGCAGCACGTCGATCGCCGCGAACAGCAGCAGCCCGAGGCCGTGGCCGAAGGACCCGAGCGCGCCGAGGATCCCGATTCCCCAGCCGCGATGCTGCCGGGGCAGCTCTTCCGTGATGATCACGAAGGCCGCGGCCGAGCAGGTGACCATGAAGGTGCGGCTGAGCATCTGGAGGACGACGAACTGCAGCGTGGTCGCCGCGAAGCCGGAGGCGAAGGTCGCCAGGCTCAGCCCGATCACCGACGTCAGGAACAGGCGGCGCCGGCCGATCCAGTCACCGAAGGGAATCAGCAGGAAGGCCGGCACGGCGCCCAGGCGCACGTAGCCGAGCAGCGACCCGAGATCGGACTCCGCCACGCCCAGGCCCTCGGCGATCTGCTTGAGCGCCGCGCTCAGCATGGCCTGGTCGTAGTTCTCGAACAGGAGCGCCAGCGCGACCACGCCGAGCGTCTGCACCTGCGGCTCGGGAACGTCCGGAACGCGGCCGAGAAACGGCGGGATCCACCAGGGGTTGGCTCGCTTCGCAGCGTCGCGAGCGGCGGCGCCGGTCACAGCGGTGCGTAGCGCTGCCTGGCTTCGGCCGGACTCAGATTCGCGGCGGCGGCGATCGCGGCGAGCTTCGCTTCGTCTTCGAGATCCCCGGGCTGGATGCGCTCCTGGAGCGCGAAGGCGTTCCGGTAGGTGTCCGAGTCGATGTCCACCCCACGGACCCGCGCGCGGCCGGTGGCGGGATCGACGATGTCGGCAAAGGGAATCGGAACGATCCGTCCCGCCTGGCGCGTGATGAGCACACTGGAACGCCCTTCGAGCAGGGCGCGCACGGCGCCCACGCCGAGGTCGCGCGTGTAGTCGCGGTCGAAGGCGGTGGGATAGCCGCAGCGCAGCTCGTAGCCCACGTCCTTCTCGCCGATCGTGACCTTCACGCCCCGGCTCGCCAGGGACTCGCTCACCGCGGTGCGCAGCACGCGGGCAATCGGGACCTCGGCCAGGCGGATGTGGCCGTGCTCATCGCGCGGAACGTCCCGGAGAATCGGGTCGTCCCCGTCGAAGTGCGACGCGACGCCCTCGGCGATCACGGCCACGCCGTCCGGGTGGCCGGCGGCCAGCCGCTTCACGATCGCGCCCTCGAGGGTCCGGACGACGTCTTCGAGCCGGATCGGCCGCTCCGGAAACTCCTCCGGAATCACCGCGATGGGCGCGCCGGCCGCCTTTGCGGCCCCGAGGGCCAGGTGCCCCGCAGAGCGCCCCATCATGACGATGAAGAACCAGCGGTTGGTGGTCCGCATGTCCTCGAGAATCCGCTCCACCACCGTCGTGGCGTGCTCGCGCGCCGTCTCGAAGCCGAAGGTCGGGACGCCGTCGGGCAGGGGCAGGTCGTTGTCGATCGTCTTCGGCACGTGGACGACCTGGATCCCGCCCTCGGCGGCCTCGGCCACGCGGTTCGAGGAAGAGGCCGTGTCGTCCCCGCCGATCGTGATCAGGTGATCGACGCCGAGATCGGCGAGCGCCCGGACACAGCTCGCGAGGTGCTCCGGCTTCTTCGTGGGGTTCGCCCGGGACGTTTTCAGGATGGACCCCCCCTCGAGGTGGATCTGCGCGACGTCGTCGGCGTCGAGCTCCCGAACGTGGCTCGTTTCGCCCTCCATGATCCAGCGAAAGCCGTCGAGGATGCCGATCACGCGATGTCCATGGTGCGAGGCCACGGATACGGCGGCTCCGATGACGCCGTTGATCCCCGGCGCGGGCCCGCCCCCTACCAGAACTCCGAAGGTCGCCATCCGGTCTCCCTCCTCGGGTTCAAGCTTTCCGCGGTCGGCCTAGCGCCGACGCGGGGCTCCGAACAGTTCGCTGGCCCTCGTCGCCGGACGCCGCGACGTGACCGCGGCGAGACGGCGCTTGCCCCACAGAATCGCGGGCTCCTCCTTCATCGCCTCCTCCTCGGCGGCCGCGAAAGACGCGAGTCCCAGGTCCTCCAGCACCTCCTGCGTCAGCTCGCGCATCTGGACATGCACGGCCGTTCCCCGCGCGTGATGCAGGATGGACAGGGGTATCGACGTCGCGGAGTTCAGCGCCTCGACCCGGGGACTGCGCGACAGATAGGTCTCGTAGTGGACCCAGCCGCGGCGCCGGACCTCGTCGAGCAGGGCCTCGAACAGCGTCGCATCGCCCTCCCCTCGCGCGCGCCGGTCGACCAGGGTGAACACGACACGAGCGCGCCGGACGCCGAGCGTGGAGCGCTCGAGGATCCGGAAGATCTTTCCGGCCTCCTCCAGCGAGCCCCAGTCCGCCACCGGAATCAGGATGCGGTCGGCGGCGTGGAAGGCGTTGAGCGTCAGGGCCTCGAGATCGGCCTTCGTGTCGATCACGACGATGCCCGGCCACGCGGTGCGCTCGAGGATCCGCCGCAGCGTGTCGAGGTTCTCGGCGCGGCCCTTCAGCAGACTCACGTCCGGCGGCGAGGGCACGAAGTGAACGCCGTACTCGCCCAGCTGGATCACTCGCTGGAGGTCGCGTTGCGCCCAACCGTGCTTGAGGTTGCCCGCGCCCGCCTTCTGGGGCCCCAGCGCGAACATCCGGTCCAGGGCCTCCTGGTCGTCGAGGCCCAGGGCCAGCACCGGCAGGTCCTCCAGCAACGCGCGCACGTAGATCGCGAAATTCGCCGCGAGGGTCGTCTTCCCGA
>JAOTUO010000369.1 GCA_029863845.1 Myxococcales bacterium | reverse complement strand
GGAGCACGTGGGTCTCGGCTTCGCCTTCCCGCCGCTCGGCCAGCGCCTGGACCACCTCGAGGAGGCGCTCCAGGTGATCGTGCCGATGCTGCGCGGCGAGCGGCCCACGCTCGAGGGGCGCTTCTACCGGGTGCACGAGGCAATCAACTCCCCGCGGCCGCTTCAGCCCGACGGCCTCCCCATCCTGATCGGGGGCAGCGGCGAGCGCCGCACCCTGCGCCTGGTGGCGCGCTTCGCCAACGAGAGCAACCTGACCTGCGCCCCGGCCGAGGTGCCGCGCAAGCTCGATGCGCTCGCCCGTCACTGCGACGACCTGGGTCGCGATCGCTCGCAGATCGGCGTGTCGTGGCTGGGATCGCTCGTCATCGGCCCGACCCAGGAGGACGCGGAGAACCAGCGCGATGCCTTCCTGCGGCGCCGCGGAATGGAGTGGCGCACGCTGCCGGACGCGGTGCGCGAGAACATCGATCGCATGCTGCTCTGCGGCGGTCCCGACGCCGTGGGCGAGCGCATCCAGAAGGAGCTGGTCGGCGTCGGTCTCGACGGCGTGGTCGTGAACCTGCCGGCGAACGGACACGATCCCGAGGCGATCGCGCTCGCCGGAGACATGCTCCGGCGCGCGGTCGGCCCCTGAGCGCATGGGGCTTTCCGCAGAGCACCGGCGGGCCTGGGAGCCCGACAGCTTCTTGATCGTCCCCATAATGGAGCGGGCGCTCAGCTGCACGGTACAGACCGCCGAGGCTTCCCGGCCCGGATGGCAGCCCGGCTGCGGAAGCGAGATCGGAGCGCCGCAGGGGTGGACAGAAGGGCAGGAGTCATGCTGGAGTCCGGTTGACCCAGACCCCCGGATTCCTCAATGATCACGGGCCGGACCAGATTCTCGGAAGGCACCGGTGACCTCCCCCGGGCCAGCAGCGGACGCTGGCGAACGCGCGCCCTTGCCGTTCGGCGTGGGCGAGGCCAAGCTGAAGGTCTAGAGTGGCGACCGCCGAGCAGGGGGGCATCGAGATCCCGATGAGCGCATCCAACGAGCCGAAGACGGGAGGTGAGCGCGTCGCGCCCCATTCGCCGCTGGACCGATACTACGAGAGGGAATCGAACCGCCACTCGTACGTCGTCGATCTCTTCAACAAGTCGGCGCCGCACTACAACACGATCGAGAAGCTCTTCTTCAACGTCGGCCTCTGGTATCGGCGCTTCTCGCTGCGCCGCGCGGGCCTCGCCCGGGGGATGCGCGTTCTCGACGTCGCGATGGGAACCGGTGCCGTCGCGCGGGGTGCGGTGCAGCTGGTCGGGCCCGAGGGCAGGGTCTTCGGCATCGACCCGAGCGTTGGCATGATCGCCGAGGCTCGCAAGGTTTTTCATGGGCCCGTGACCCGCGGAGTCGCCGGCGAGCTCCCCTTCGCGGACGAGCAGTTCGACTTCGTGACGATGGGCATCGCGCTGCGACACGTCTCCGACCTGGCCACGACCTTCGCAGAGTACTTTCGCGTGCTCAGGCCCGGCGGGACCCTGTGGATCCTGGAAGGCCACGTGCCGACGTCCAGGCTCGGGCACTGGTTCACGAAGCTCATGTGGGCCACGGTGATTCCGGCGATGACCCTGACGTTCACCCGCAGCCGGGATGCCAAGCTCCTGATGGACTACTACTGGGACACCATCGACGAGGCCGCCTCGCGAGAGACGCTGATGCAGACGATGAAGGCCGTGGGCTTCGAGGAGCCCCGCTACCGGGCCGCTCACCCCGTTTGCGAGTACGTCGCCAGGAAGCCGCAGTAGCCGGGCTCTCGCAGAGCCGCGCGAACACCCGGTCGGTCTCCGCTCAGCGGACGGCGAGCTCGGCCGGATCGTTCCGCGCGAGACCGTACTCGCACATGAAGTTCAGCAGGCCGACGCTGTAGCGCCGGTGCGTCGCCTCGCCGGTGAAGACCCGGGGCAGGTGGGTCAGGAAGTGCGGCTCCATGAGGCCTCCGAGGAGAGTCTGCCTCATGAAGTTTCCCACCCGGAAGAGCGTGAAGAGGCGGCCATCGTAGAAGTGGCCCACCGCGTGGTACCAGTTGCCGAGGTGGCGCAGCACGTGGCGCTCGTAGCGCGCAAAGGCATGCTCCGAGCCATCGAGCACCACGCGCGAGAGCTCGAAGGCCGAGTCGAGACCCACCAGCATGCCGCTCGAGAAGACGGGATCGATGAAGCCGAAGGCGTCGCCCACGAGCGCCCAGTTCGGGCCTACACCGCGCACCGAGCGCAGCTGGTAGTTCGTGTACTTGAAGACCTGCGTGATGCGCTTGGCGTGCTCGCTCCAGCCACGCGCGACGGGGTCGTAGCGCAGGTAGGCGTCGTACTGCGCTTCGAGCGTGTCACCGAAGGTCGCAAGGAACTCCGACGGGATCACGATCCCCACGGAAACGCGGCCCGGCAGCGGAATCCGCCAGCTCCATCCGCGCTCGAGGATCGAGGAGTGGACGTGGCCCTCGCGGGACAGCTCCACGCCCTCCATGTGGGCGTGGAGTGCGGTGTCGCGGCGCGGGCCCGCCTCGGTCGGAAGGTCGAGCAGCCGGGAGATGCTGCGGCTGCGCCCGCTCGCGTCCACCACGAGGTCGGGCTGCTCGGTGAGGAACCCACCGGTCTGCTCGAGGGTGTCGTCGCTCAGGCGCACGCGATCGCCCTGTCCGGCTCGCTCCACGCGTGCCCGCTCCGAGAAGAGCGCCGCTCCGGCCCGCACGGCTGCATCGCGGATCGACGCGTCCAGGCGATCGCGAGGCACGTTGTAGCTGTAGGTGATCTGCGCCTTCCGCACCTCGTCGAAGCGGAAGTGCATCTCCTCCTGATTGCGGGGCATCGTGAAGGTCGCGCCCGGCTTGAGCGTGCTGTAGCTCGCGACCTCCTCTTCGATGCCGAGCTTGCGCAGGAAGCCCACGACAGCGGGCACGAGCGACTCGCCGACCACGAGATCCGGCTTGCTGCCGGAATCGAACAGGGCCACGCGAACGCCCGCGCCGGCCAGGTACGCTCCGAGGGATGCCCCGGCCGGCCCGCCCCCCACAATCGCCACCGTTCGAATTGCTCGACCCATCCGGATCGACGCTAGGGCCAGGAGCCCGCGTGTGCAACATGGTCTCGAAAGCGGTCAACCGTCCACGGAACCCAGGTAACTCCACCCCGATCCCCATGTGGGGTCGATTGGAGATCCCACACCGCTCCACCGGCCGGCACCCCGCGCTGTAAGTGACCAGAATTCCGGGCAATGGCGGGCCATTGACCCCAAAACGATTCCACACCGCGGGTCCGGCTTTGCCGGCCGGTGACCCGGGAACTCTCCATTCTGGGGGCCGGGCTTGATCAAGCGCGGGCTCGAACGCCCCGATCAGAGGGTCGGACGCTTCCACGGTGACGGAGGTCCGCGATGCAGGAGGCCCGGTGCGCGCTGGTCATCGACGACGACGGCGCGAGC
>JAOTUO010000072.1 GCA_029863845.1 Myxococcales bacterium | reverse complement strand
GCGGTTCAGCAGCCCATCGAAGGCCACTGCGGCCAGGAGCGCCGCCGCGAAGTGCGTGAGAAACAGCAGACGATGCGGCTGGCGGAACCAGCCGATGCCCGGCAGCGCGACGTAGAGCTTCATGAGAGGCGTCCCGGATCCCAGCGCGAGCGCCCCGGTCGCGAGCCCCAGGCCGAGCGCCCACAGGACGAGCCGGCGCCGCCGGCACACGAGCAGCGCCGCCGGCGCGAGCGCGAGGGCGACGGCGCCGAAGGCGAAGCGACTCCCGGCCACGGCCCCGGCCAGTGACCCGATGCCCGGGGTCCCCGTGGATTCCGCCTGGATCTCGGTCAGCGCCGTCGCCGTGCGGGTCCCTTCCAGGGCGAGCGCCAGGCTGGGAAACGTCTGGACGCCGCTCACGAGCACGCCCAGCGCGAGTGCGCCGCCGAAGGCCGCCGCGCGCGTCGCCTCGACGCGCAGCGCCGCGCCGGCCCCGATCCGAAGTGCCGCCAGCAGGGTCACCCATGCGACGACGACGAACACCGTCACCTGCGTGTGTCCCGCGAGCAGGCTCATCCCGCAGGCGAAGGCCAGTACGCAGACCGCGCGCAGCCCCTCGCCCCGCGCCAGGCCCAGCACCGCGATGCAGCCGAGCGGAAGCCACGACCCGGCCTCCAGCATGTTGGGCCAGAAGAGCCACCACTGGAGCGTCCCGCAGAACGTGAACAGGATGGCCGCCAGCGCCGCCGCCGGTCGCGCGAGCTCCAGCTTGCGGCCGAGGGCGAACGTCGAGAGGGCGATCAGCGCGAGGTGAAAAAGGTGCGAGAGCGCGAGGCCGACGTGCGTCGGAAGCAGCAGGTAGACGCCGTGGGGAGGGTAGAAGAAGCCGCCCTGAAGCGTCGCCAGCTGGGGGAGCCCCGCCAGGTGGTAGGGATTCCACAGGGGAAGCCGCCCCGCCGCCATGGCGTCGAAGGCCACCTCGTACAGCGGAAAGAAGTAGTAACGGAGATCGACGCTGTTGCCGCTCAGCCGCTCCGCGCCCCAGAGGGCGCGTTCGAGCAGGAAGAGGGCGACGAGCGCGCCGAGACCCAACGCCGGAAGAGCCCTGCGCAGCCATCCGGCGCTCTGCACGTCGCGTCGCTCGTTCACGGTAAACACGACACGATATCACAGCGGCCGCGACGCCCCGCGACAGCCGCGCCTGCGCCGGATGCGACCGCGGGAGCCCGGTGATAGCATCGTCCGCGGCACCGGAGGATCCAGCGTTGTCGGCAAGTGGCTCCCGCGTCGCGGGGCTCGGCCTCGCGGTGGCGGTCGCGCTCGCCTGCGCAGACAGCGGGCAGCAGGCGGGACCGGATGCAGCGCCGGGGCGGAGCCTGATCCTCGTCTCCATCGACACCCTGCGCGCCGACCGCCTGGGCGCATACGGCTACACACGCGATACGAGCCCGAGCCTGGACGCGCTCGCGGCGCGCGGCGTGCGCTTCGAGACGGTGATCGCCGAATCGGCCTGGACGCTGCCGTCGCACATGACGCTGTTCACCGGGCTGCCTCCGACGCTCCACGGCGTCGTGAGCCACGAGCGCAGGCTCGCGGCGTCGGTCCCGACGCTCGCAGAGGTGCTCCAGGAGCACGGCTATCGGACCTTCGCCTTCACCGGCGGGCTGAACGTCGCCCCCAACTTCGGATTCGGGCGGGGCTTCGAAACCTACACGTCCGCGATGCGGACCTACGATTCCGAGGAGATGCGGCCGATCGACTTCCGCACGGCCCTCGCCCAGGCGACCCGTCGCATCGCGGGGATCGAGCCGGACGAGCCCTTCTTCGCGTTCGTCCACACCTACGACGTCCACTGCCCCTACGATCCGCCGGCGGACTACGCGCAACGCTTCGACACGCGGCCGCCGGCCGACCACATCGAGACGCGCGAGCGCTGCGGAGACCCCCACTTCAACGAGATGCAGCTCACTTCGGGGCAAGCCCGCTTCCTGTCGGACCGCTACGACGCGAGCATCCGCTACGCGGACGACCTGCTCGGGAGCTTCCTCGAGCAACTCGAGTCGCAGGGCGTCCTCGACCGCACCTTCGTCGTCGTGGTGTCGGACCACGGAGAGGAGTTTCTCGAGCACGGGAAGATCGGGCACCAGACGCTCTACATCGAGTGCCTGCGAATTCCGTGGATCCTGGCCGGGCCCGGCCTCGAGCCCCGCGTCGTCGCCGAGCCGGTCGGCCTCGCCGACGTGATGCCGACCCTGCTGGCGCTGCTGGGCGTTCCCCCGCCACCCAGCGACGGGGCCTCGATGCTGCCGGCGATTCGGGGTCGAGGCGCGGAGGAGCCGGCGACGGCGCGCTTCAGCGAGCTCGGAACCGGACCGGACCTGCGCAGCGCGGTGCTCGGGAGCTCCCACCTGATCGCGGGTACCGAGGCAGCCATGCTCTTCGACTGGCGCGCGGACCCCGGCGAGCGTCGGGACCTGAGCGCAGGCGGGCCGGGTCGCAGCGCCGACCTCGAGCGGGCGCTCGCGAGCTGGGTAGACCACCTTGAGACGTCTCCGCTGCGCTCGCGCGCCGAGCTGCAGTTCGATCTGAGCGAAGAGCAGAAGCAGCGCCTGCGGGCCCTCGGCTATGCGCCGTGAGGCCGGAGGGACTCAGCTCTTCTCGTGGCGCGCGTGGATCCAGGCGCAGTCCACCCAGAGCTTCTGGACCAGGAGCGCCCGGTCCCGCACCGCCACCCGGCAGCGCGACCGGTCCTCGGACACCTCGAGCAGCTTACCGCGCCCCGACCAGAAGTCGCCGGCGCGAAGGTCCACGAAGACCGGCGTCCCCTTCCTGGGCATCGCGCAGCCCGCGAACGCGAGCAGCGCGAGGGCGAGGAGCACCGCGCGACAGGATCGGATTGCCGCCATGCGAATGCCATCGGCGCAGCGGCGCCGCCGCTGAAGGCGAATACGCGGCTGGCGCCGGTCGCCGCGGCTACGTGAACCAGCCCCGGCGCGCCGCGAGGCCTTCGGCGATCAGCTCGTCGATGGCGCCCTTCACCACGTCGACCTTCTTCTCGATCGTCGCGTCGTCGTCCGCCGAATCGCCCTCGAAGCGCAGCGGCTCGCCGAAGTGGATGCGGAACTTCACCGGCAGCGGCAGGAAGCCCGCCGCACCGAGCCACGGGAACCCGATCGTGATGGGGAAGGCCGGCGCGCCGATCAGCCGTCCGAGCGGGCGCACGTTCGCGAGCCCCGGCGACTGTTCTTCGCCGCCGACGATGCCCACGGGCACGATCGACGTACCGGTCTCGAGGGCGAGGCGCATGAAGCCGAGTCCGAAGCGCTGGAGCCGGTAGCGCTGGCGGTAGGTCTTCACGAAGCCCCGCTGCCCCTCCGGAAACACCATGATCGCCTCTTCCTGCTCCAGCAGGTGGGCGCAGTTCGCGGGCGTCCCGACCACCGAGCCCATCCGGTGCATGAACACGTTGAAGAACGGGATCTGCGGCAGGTAGTACTCGGCCATGCCGCGCACCATGCGCGGGGGCTCGGCCCCGAGAAAGAGGGCCATGCCGAGCATGGTGCCGTCCCAGGCGAAGGTGTTGCCGGCGTGATTCGCGATCAGCAGCACGCGTCCGGGCGGCACGCGCTCGATGCCCCGCGTCTCGACCCGGAACCAGTGGCGGTAGATGAGCGTCATCGCCAGGAGCAGGGGACGCGCGTAGCTCGGATCGAAGCCGAAGGGATCGTAGCCGTACTCGTTGAGCCGCGTAGGAATCCGCGCGATGCGCTCATCGATCTCGCGCGCCAGCGTCCGCAGCGGCGCGGGCAGCAGCCAGCTGTGCTTCCGGGATTGGTAGGTCCGCGAAACCGGAACCAGGGCGGCTTCACTCACGACAGCTCCGCCCTCAGGAACGCGAGCATGGCGTCCCAGCCGGCGGCCGCGGCGATCCCGTCGTACACGTCCGGGCGCGAGTCGTTCATGAAGGCGTGGCCGACGCCGGGCTCGACGCGGAAGACCGCGCGCGTGCCCGCGGCCTCGAGATCCGACTGCAGGCGCTTCACCGCCGCCGGCGGCACGTACGCGTCGTCCTCGGCGAAGATCCCGAGGACCGGAGCGGCCAGGCCCGAGAGGTCGAGGCTCACGCCCGGATCGACCCCGTAGAAGTCCACCACCGCTCCGATGCGCCGGTTGCGCGTACCCGCGAGCAGCGCCAGGTGCCCGCCCATGCAGAAGCCCACGACGCCGACCCGGGAGCCCTCGACGGCGTCGCTGTTGAGCAGCGCCGTCACCGACGCGTCGAGGTCCCCGGCGGCGCACGCGATGTCCAACGACTCCACCAGGCGCCTGGCCGCCGCCGGGTCCGCGGCGCGGCGACCGCGGTAGAGGTCCGGCGCCAGCGCGACGAAGCCTTCGCGGGCCAGCCGGTCGCAGACGTCCTTCGCGAAATCGACGAGGCCCGCGCCCTCGTGGACGACGACCACGCCCCGTCCGCGGCCGGGGGCCGGCGCGGATCGGTAGCCCGGAACGGGATCCCCGTCCCCCGGAAACTCGATCTCCCGACCGGCTCGCCCCAGCGGCATGCGGCTCCTCTCGGCTTCGGCTGCCAGCCTCAGGATAACCCAGCTGGTGCGACGGCCCGACCGCCGCACCGTTGTACACTCTGCCGATGGAGCCGATTCTCCGCGACCTGGAACCGATCCCCCCGGTGGTCCGCGAGCTCGTGGACGGGCTCGCCGCGGCCGGCCACGAGGCCTACCTGGTCGGCGGCTGCGTGCGCGATCTCGTGCAGGGCCGGCCGCCCGGCGACTTCGACGTCGCGACCTCGGCCTCGCCCGAAGCGGTCCTGAGCTTGTTCCCCACCGCGATTCCCATCGGCCTGCGACACGGCACGGTCATGCTGCCCACGGCGGCCGGCCCGGTCGACGTGACGAGCTTCCGCGCGGGGCCGCGCATCGAGGACGATCTCGGGCACCGGGACTTCACGCTCAACGCCGTGGCCTACGATCCGCGCGGGCGCGCGTTGCTCGATCCCTTCGACGGCCTCACCGACCTCCTCAAGCACCGGCTCCGCGCCGTCCGCTGCGCCGCGGATCGCTTCGCAGAGGACCCGCTGCGGGCCTTGCGGGCCGCGCGCCTGGTTTCGACCTTCGGCTTCGACGTCGATCCCGAGGTGGAGCGAGCGATGGCAGCCGCGCGTGAGGGGCTCCAGGGCGTCGCTCGCGAGCGCGTGCGGCGCGAGGTTGCTGCGCTCCTGCTCGGGCCCGGCGTGGCCGACGCGCTGGCGCTGCTCCGTCGCACGGGGATCGACCAGGATCTCGCGCCCGGCGCTCTTGCGGATGCCGCTGCGGTGGTCGCCGCCCTGCCCTGCGATCTCACACTGCGGCTCGCGGGCTGGTTGCGCGGCACGCGCGTGGGTCCCATCTGCCGGCGCCTGCGCTTCCCGCGGCGCGTGACCGCCGGTGTGGAGCACCTCCTGCGCCTGCACCCCATCGAGGAGGGCGTCGACGCCTCGAGCGGCGAGGCCGTGCGACGACTCCTCATGCGGGCCCGAGACGAGAACCTCGACGCGCTGATCGCACTGCGCGCATCCGAGCTGCGCCACGGTCGCAACGCGAACCGCGAGGCCGCCGCCGCCGCGCGCGACCGGCTACACGCCCTCGAGCGGGCGGTAGCGAACGTGCGGCGGGCCGGGCAACTGGCGCTCCAGCGCCTCGACCTCGCCATCGACGGCCGCGAAGTCATGGAGTGCCTCGGCTGTCCTCCTGGCCCGATCGTCGGCCGGGCGCTCGCTCATCTCACCGAGCAGGTCGTCGAGGATCCGTCGCGCAACTCGCCCGAGGCGCTGCGCGCGTTGCTCGCCGCGTGGGCCCGGGAGCTTCGACTCGCCTAGATTCGAGGCCGCGGAACCCACCGCAGCGGAGGTCGGGTGGCGAACGGCATTCGGGGCATGGAGGGCGCCCTCGCCCGGGCGCTTCAGCTCTTTGCCCTGTTCTCGCTCGCCGTCACCCAGCCGCTGCTCGACCTGCTGGCCCGCCACCCGCCGTTCCTGGTGGCGCATCACGCGACGCCCGGGGACATCGCGCTGCTGGTCGCGGCGCTGCTGCTCGGGCCACCGGCGGCGGCCTGGCTGCTCGAGGAGATCCTGGGGCGGCTGAGTCGCCCGCTGGGTCGCGCCCTGCACCGGGCCTGGGTCGCCGCGCTCGTCGCCGCCGCGGCACTCCCGCTGCTCGCGCGCAGCGCGGACCTCGCCGGCGCCTTGCTGCTCGCCGTCGCCCTCGCCCTGGGCGCCCTCGCCGGCTTCGCCTTCGCGCGCCTCCGGACGGTCCGGACCCTCGTCACCGTGCTCGCCTTCGCGCCGTTCGTGTTCGCGGGGGCCTTCGCGCTGGACGCCTCCATCGCCAAGCTGCTGTTCGAACGCAATTCCGACTCGACCTCTTCCGTTCCGATCCAGGCGGAAACGCCGGTCGTCGTGGTGATCTTCGACGAGCTTCCGACGACGTCGCTCCTCGACGAGGAGGAGCGGATCGATGCGATCCGCTACCCCGCCTTCGCGCGGCTCGCGCGACACGCCACCTGGTTTCGCCGAGCGAGCGGCGTCCACGCGCTCACCGAACACGCCATCCCGTCGATTCTCACCGGTCGCTATCCAGACCCGACCCGGCTGCCCATCGCCTCGGACCACCCGCGCAATCTCTTCACGCTCCTCGCGGGCCGCTACGCGCTCCACGTGGTCGAGCCCTTCACCGCGGTCTACCGGCCGGCAGACGCGAACGGCCCGCCCGGCGCGCGGCTCGCCCGGATGCGGTCGCTCGTCGCGGACCTCTCGGTCGTGTACCTCCACCTGCTGCTCCCGAACGAATGGAGCGCCTCGCTCCCCTCGGTGACCCAAGCGTGGAACGATTTCCTGGGGGCGGCGAGCCCGCGCGGAGACGAGGATCGCAGCGGCGCCTTCTCGGACCGTCCCGGCCGCTTCCGCGAGTTCGTGGCGGCGATCGGGCCGAGCGCGACGCCCACGCTCTACTTCCTGCACGTCCCCCTGCCCCACGTGCCGTGGCAATACGCGCCGTCGGGTCGCGCGTACTATCCGCCGACCGACTTCGACTTCCGGGACAACGTGTGGGGCGAGCGCGAGTGGTGGGTCGTGCAGGGCTACCAGCGGCACCTGCTCCAGCTCGCCCTCGTCGACACCCTCCTCGGCGAGCTGCTCGACCGCCTCGAGCGCGTCGGCCTCTACGACCCTGCGCTGCTCATCGTGACGGCGGATCACGGCGCGAGCTTCCGGGCCGGCCAGTCGCGCCGGGATCCCGCGAACATGGAACATCCCGAGGACGTCCTCGGTGTGCCGCTCTTCATCAAGCGCCCCTACCAGCGCGAGGGGGAGGAAAGCCTCCGCAACGTCGAGACCATCGACATCCTGCCGACGATCGCCGATCTGCTGGGAGTGCGGATCTCCTGGGACTGGGACGGCTGCTCCGCGTTCGACAGCACCTGCCCGCGGCGCGATCACAAGCTCATGAACAGCCGCGACGACGTGCCGCTGCGCTTCGACCCTGCCCTGCTCGAGCGCCGCAACAGCCTCGAGCGCAAGCTGACGCTCTTTGGCTCGGGGTCGCGGGAGAACGGGCTCTTCCGCATCGGGCCGCATCGGGAGCTCGTCGGACGCCGCGTCGACGAGATCGGCGTGCGCGGCGCGGCGAAGGCGCGGGCCGGCCTGATGCAGAGGGCCTTCGAACGCGCCGACCGGCGACCCGACGCCTTCGCCCTCGCCCGGGTCACGGGCCTTCTCGATCGCAACCCCACGGGCGAGGAGCCGCTCTACGTGGCGGTCGCCGTCGGGGGCGTGATTCACGCGGTCGCACCCGCCTTCCGGAGCCGACGCGGAGACTACCTCTTCTCGACGATGCTTCCGGAAGACGCCTACGGCTTCCCGGGAGAGCCGGTCGAGGTCTTCGCGCTCGCGGACGCGGACGGGGAGCCCGGCCTGCTCCGCATCCCGACCGCTCTGGCGCCGCTCGAGGCGGCTCGCATTCGCGCGCTCCGCGCCGACCCGGGTCAGCCCGGCGGCGGGTAGAGCCGCGCCCGCAGGCGCCGCATTCCGCTCAGCCAGCGGTCGGGGTCGGCGGCTTTCCGCTTCAGGTACTCGCGCACCTCGGGGTGGGGCAGGATCAGGAACTCCTCGCGCGCGAGGCCCGCGACCACCGCGTCGGCCACCGCCTCCGGCTCGATCATGCCCGGCGTGAGGTGCCCCCCTCCGCCCGCGGCGGCGGCCGCGGCCAGCATCGGCGTGCGGACCCCCTGCGGGCACAGGCACGAGACCCCGATGCCGCGCTCGCCGTAGCCGATGGCGAGCCACTCCGCGAAGCCCACGGCGGCGTGCTTCGTCACGGAGTAGGCCTGGGCGGCCATGTCGGTGAGCAGCCCGGCCGCCGAGGCGGTGTTGAGGAGATAGCCCTCGCCGCGGTCGAGCATCGCCGGCAGCACAGCGCGCGCCGCGTAGACGTGCGCCATCACGTTGACGCGCCAGCTCCGCTCCCAGTCGTCGTCGGGCGCGAAGGGCCCGCCGGCGCCGTCGCCGAGGCCACCGCCGACGGCGACGCCCGCGTTCGAGCAGAAGAGGTCGATCGGGCCGAGCCGGTCGTCGGTACGACGGACCAGCTCGCGCACCTCCGACTCGACGGAGACGTCGGTGGGAACCGCGAGCCCGCCGACCTCCTTCGCGATCGCTTCGGCGCCGGCGGCGTCGAGGTCGGCGACGGCGATGCCCTGCGCGCCCTCGGCGGCGAAGCGGCGGCACAGCGCGGCCCCGATGCCGCTCGCTCCGCCCGTGACCACGACCACCTTGTTCCGGATTTCCATCCGCCCTCCCGGCGCCTCAGCTCTCCCACACCGGCCGACGCTTCTCGATGAAGGCGTCGATCCCCTCGCCGGCTGCGTGGGACATCATGTCGCCGGCCATCACCTCCGCGGCGTAGGTCGCCGCCTGCTCGAAGGGCATGCCGAGCTGCCCGTAGAACATGCGCTTTCCCGAGGCGACGACCGACGGGGACCTCTCCGAGATCTTGCGGGCCAGAGCGGCGACCGCGGCGTCGAGCCCCGCCTCCGGCACCACCCGGTTCACGAGACCGAAGTCGCGCGCCGTCGACGCATCGATGAAGTCTCCGGTCACGAGCATCTCGAAGGCGCGCTTGCGCGATACGTTGCGCGAGAGCGGCACCGCCGGTGTCGAGCAGAAGAGCCCCACGTTGATGCCGGACGTCGCGAAGCGCGCCGTCTCCGCAGCCACGGCCAGATCGCACATGGCCACCAGCTGGCAGCCGGCCGCCGTCGCGATGCCCTGCACCTTCGCGATCACCGGCTGGGGGAGCCGGACGAGCGTCCCCATCACGCGACTGCACTGCTCGAAAAGCCGCTGGTAGTACTCCCGCTCCCGGTGGGCGCGCATCTCCTTCAGGTCGTGGCCGGCGCAGAAGTTGCGTCCGGCGCCGCCGAGCACGACGACGCGCGCGTCGGAATCGCGGCCGACCTCGTCGAGCGCGGCCTGGAGCTCGGCGAGCATCGCCTCGCACAGCGCGTTCTGCTGCCCCGGTCGGTTGAGCGTCAGGGACACGATGCCATCACACGCATCGCGCAGCACCGGCGACTCGATGGACATGGGCGTTCCTCCCTGGCGTCCAGTATCGCCGCTGCGACCCGAAGGTCGCCACGCGACTGCGCCGCGGGAGTGCAAACGAGGGTCACCCCCTGTGGAGGACGACCGCCGTGAGGGCGAAAGCACCCACCGGCGATGCCCGACGCGCCGGATGCCGATCAGCCCGAAGCGAAGGTCGGCAACGAGAGGTGTCGGGCCAGGCTCCGCAGCACCTCGCCCGGCGTGAGCCGCCCCAGAGCGGCCCGGACCTCCGTCTCGACGGGCTCGTAGCTCCGAACCGGCGGAGGCCCGGAGAGCTCGACGCGTTCGCTCTCGTCGCGAGGAGCGAGGCCCAGCGAGCCGTCGCCCGTGACGGTGACCACCCAGCGGCCCTCGTGGAGGGGTCGATACGCGGCCTTGCCGTGTGCGGCCTTCGCGACGTTCCAGTCCACGTCCGCGAAAGCCGGGTCGATGACCATGCCCTCGCCCGGCGGCGTCCGGGCGTCGAAGACCCGCCGGATCCAGAGGCGCCCGTCGACGATCACGTAGTCCACGTAGACCTCGAGGCTCGGATCGAACGGCGATTCGAGGGTCTTCAGCTCGCCCTCCGCGGTGCGGATCGAGACGCTGAGCTTTCCGTCCCGCACCACCAGCTCCGTGACCGCCGTCCGGCGCACCGCCCGGTTGTACTGCTCGCGGAGGCTCGCGTAGTCGGCACCGAGCTCGGCGAGCCGCTCGCGGTAGACGTCGACCTCGACACTCCCGAGCACCAGGCGATAGGCCGAGTAGCCGGCGATGGCGAGCACCATCACCAGCGCCAGTGAAGCGATTCGAGCCGTCATGTCGTACACACCCCCCTCGTCGCACCGGGCCGTCGCTCCCTCATCGGCGGCCCTTCGCGCCCGCTGAATCGTGGCGCATGCGACCCCGGTTTGCGAGCCGACGCCTATCCCGTCCCGCCGGGGCGACCCGGCGCGCGCGCCGCCCAACCCGTCTCGAGCAGGTACTCGCTCATGGTGACGTTGCGAATGCGGTCGAGGTCGAGAAATCCCCGCACGCTCTCCAGCATGCGCTCGAGATTCCGCTGCATCCTCTGCTTCGAGCCGTCGCCGCAGTAGAAGAGCATGGGGTCGGTCACGTGCTCGGCGGAAGGCCAGGCCTCCTCGACGATCCCGAGGTAGGGAGGCGCAGCCGGCGTCAGCGCGCGGACCACCGCGTTGCGGACGTAGCGCGCCCGCGGCTGGATTTCCTCGGAGACCAGAGACTGCACCCCGTGCCAGTGTGCGATCCAGTCCGCGTGGCTCATTCGCTCGGGCTTCTCGAGCAGCGTCACCGTGAGCACACCCGGCGAGCGCTCGCCGTCGGGCCAGGCGCGCGGACGCGAGTGCTCGTTGCCGCCGTAGTCGGTGTAGAGCGACTCCGTCACCAGATAGCCCGCCATCTCGTCGCCGACGCCGGAGAGGATCTCCTCGTAGGGTCCGCGCCGCTGGTAGCAGTCGAGCCAGAGGGAGATCTCGGCGACGAGCGGCGGCTCGTGCTCGGGCCAGGGCACGGGCGCCGGGACCTCAGCGTCGGAGTCGTCGACGTTGATCGAGAGCCCGCGCGGCCCGAGTGCGAGCAGGCGCGGCGCGCACTCGTCGAGGAGCGACTCGCGGACGACGTCCGCCTCTCCGCCCCGTCGCTTCCACACGAGATAGACGAGCTTCTCCATCTCAGTCGGCTTCGGACTGCGCGCGGGCCACCGCGTTCGAGATGGCGCTCTCGAGCGCCTTGCCGATCCGCTCGATCTCCTCGTCGCCGATGATGAAGGGAGGCCCGAGCACGACCACGTCGCGGGCGGGATCGCTGCCGCCCGGGTAGAAGAAGACGTCCTCCGCGAGGCCGGCTCCCACGACCTTCGCCGTCAGGTTGCGCGCCTTGGGGAAGGGCTCGAGGGTCTCGCGGTCCCTCACCAGCTCGACGGCGAGCAGCAGGCCGCGACCGCGCACCTCCGCGACGTTCGGGTGCGACTCGAGAGGCGACAGGCGCTCCCGCAACCGCGCTCCCTGCTCGGCCGCGCGCTCGACGAGCTTCTCCTCCTCCAGGATCTCGAGCACACGCTCCGCCACCGCGCAGGCCGCGGGGTGGGCCGAGTAGGTGAAGAACATGAGCTCGTCGCCCTTCGCGGCAATCGGCGCGACGACCTCCTCGCGCGCGTAGACGCCGCCCATGGGCGCGTAGCCGCCGGTCAGCCCCTTTCCGCTCACGAGGATGTCGGGGCGGACACCCCAGTGATCGAGGGCAAAGCGGCGACCGGTCCGCCCGAAGCCGGTCATCACCTCGTCGGCGACGAACAGCACGCCGTGGCGACGGCAGATCTCCGCGACCTTCGGCCAGTACTCGTCCGGGGGCACGACGGCGCCCGCCGTGGATCCGAGGATGGGCTCGGCCACGAAGGCTGCGACGGTCTCCGCGCCCTCCCCCTCGATCACGCGCTCCAGCGCGTCGGCGCAGGCGACCGCACAGTCGGGGTAGCGCCGTCCCAGGGGGCAGCGCAGGCAGTAGCACGCGGGCGCCCGGGGCGAATCCGCGAGCCAGGGCTCGAAGCCGCGGCGTCGTTTCGTGTGGCTGCCGATGGCGAGTGTCGCGAGCGTCGTGCCGTGGTACGCGAGGTCGCGGCCGATCACCTTCCAGCGTTCGGGGCGGCCGGAGGAGACGTGATGCTGCCGCGCCAGGCGGACGGCGGCGTCCATCGACTCCGAGCCCCCGCTCGTGAAGAACGCGCGCGTGAGCCCCTCCGGCAGCCAGCGATCGAAAAGTCGCTCCACGAGGCGGACGCGATCCGGCGTCGCGAACGGCGGAACGACGTAGGTCGCCTCGGCGACGGCGCGCGCGTAGACCTCGGCGACGTCGCGACGGCCGTGACCGATGTTCACCACGACGGCGCCGCCGGCTGCGTCCAGGATCCGTCGGCCGTCCGGCGTGATCAGGGTGACGCCCTCGCTGCGGGCGACGGCGAACGGGACCGCTCCGGGCGGGGCGACGAAGGGGTAGCGGGCGCTGCGAAGCGGGTCCATCCGGCGAGGTTGCGGCCCGGCGTCTCGGGCTGTCAAGCCTGGCCCCGGCCGCCGGCTCCCCCTCCGGATGCGCTAGCCCTCGCGCTGCTCGAAGTCCTTCATGAACTGCACCAGGGCCTCGCAGGCGACGGGGGGAAGCGCGTTGTAGAGGCTCGCGCGCATGCCGCCCACGGAGCGGTGACCCTTGAGACCCGACAGCCCCTGCTTCGCCGCCTCGGCCACGAAGGCCGCCTCGAGGTCCTCGCTCGGCGCTCGGAACGTCACGTTCATGAGCGAACGGCTGTCGGGTCGGGCCGTGCCGCGAAAGAAGCTCGAGGCGTCGATCGCGTCGTAGACCCGGCGGGCCTTGGCCTCGTTGGCCGCCGCCACCGCTTCCAGACCTCCGCGTTCGAGGAGCCACCGAAAGACCCGGCCCATCAGGTAGACGCCGAAGACCGGCGGCGTGTTGTACCGCGAGTCCTTCTCGGCGTGGATGCGGTAGCGGAGCATGGTCGGAAGCTCGCGCACGGCGCGCTCGAGGAGATCCTCGCGCACGATCACGAGCGTGACGCCGGCCGGTCCCAGGTTCTTCTGCGCGCCCGCGTAGATCAGCCCGTAGCGCGTGACGTCGAGGGGTCGCGAGAAGAGGTCGCTCGACGCGTCGCAGCCGAGCCACGCGCCCTCCGGTGCGGCCGGCTCCTCGCCGTACTGGGTCCCGAAGATCGTGTTGTTGGACGTGAAGTGCACGTACACCGGGCGCGTCGAGTACCGAACCTCGTCGCCCCTCGGGACGAAGCTGAAGTTGGATTCCTCGGAAGAGGCCGCCACGTGGACCGCGCCGAAACGGCTCGCCTCGGCGATCGCCTTCTTCGACCAGCTTCCGGTGCACAGGTAGTCCGCCGTGCCGTCGTCGGGAAGGAAGTTCGCGGGGAGCATGGCGAACTGCGTCGAAGCGCCGCCCTGGAGAAAGAGGATGCGGTACGCATCCGGAATCCCGGCCAGCGCGCGGCAGGCGGCCTGCGTGCTCGCAAAGATCTCGTCGATCGCAGGGCCGCGGTGGCTGTGCTCGAGGACGCCGATCCCGGACCCGTCCAGGTTCCAGAGCGCCTCCTGGGCCTCGCGCAACACCTCTTCGGGAAGAACCGCCGGTCCGGGCGAGAAGTTGAAGATGCGATCCGACACGATCCGCCCTCCCGGAGCTGTGCGAACCCGGCGCGGCGCCCGCAGGACGCTCTCGGGCGACGCCCGGGTCGGAAACCTAGGTCGCCGTCCCGTGCCTGTCGAGAACGCGGTCTCGAACGCCCTCTGGAACGCCCGCCGGGATCTCCGCCGGCGAAACGGAAGAGGAATTTTCCCGCAGACCGGCCCCGCCCTGCCATAATCCCCGTTCACGAGGGACCGCCGGGGCCGTCCGGCCGCCGGCATCGACGAGACGTGGAGGTTGTCATTCGTGCGCGCACCCCGATTCGGATCCTGGCTCGCTGCTCGCGTTCTCGCCGCCCTTGCGGCCGCGGCCCTTGCAGCCGCGCCCGCCGTGGCCTTCGACGACCCGGATGCTCTCGGGCCCTGGAAGGTCGGGCACCGCGAGACCTTCGTCTCCTCGCCGCCCCACCTGCCGTCGGGTGCGACACAGTTCTTCGACATCTGGTACCCCGTTGACGGCGTCGACTGGGTCGGGGCCTTCACCAGCTACCTGATCTCGGAGCTCGGCTTCGCCACCCTCGCGATCGACTCGACCGTCGCAAAGCGCGACGTTCCCGTCTCCGGCACCGGCGGAAGGGGCCTGATCGTCTTCTCCCACGGCAGCGGCAGCGTCGCGATCCAGTCCATCGTCCTGGTGGAGACGCTGGCCAGCCACGGCTTCATCGTGGTCGCGCCGACGCACTACTTCAACAACAGCTTCGACACGCAGCTGGGCAACTCGCAGCCCTTCCTGGTGACGGCGCGCCAGCGTCCGAAGGAGGCCTCCTTCAGCATCGACTACATGTTCGCGCGCAACCAGGACACGCTGGACGACTTCTTCGGATCGATCGACGAGACGAAGCTGGGCATGACCGGGCACTCCTTCGGCGGGTTCACGACGTACGCCATGGCGAGCGGCTACACCAGCAGGTTCTGTGACACCGAGACGGACAGCGACTACGGCGACGCCTGCACCACGGGCGCGGAATGCATCTCGACGTGCAGCGTGGAGACGGTTCCGGCCGACGCCCGCGTCAAGGTGCTCGTGCCCGTCTCGCCCGCGCACGAGCTGCTCAGCGAAACGGAGCTCCAGTCGGTGAGCCTCCCCACGCTCTGCATGGCCGGAACCATCGAGGCGCTCGCGACGCAGTGCAAGCGCCCCTTCCCGCTGACCCAGGCCTCGGCCTCGCCCAACTTCCGCGTGGAC
>JAOTUO010000367.1 GCA_029863845.1 Myxococcales bacterium | reverse complement strand
GCAGCCACCCGGTAGTAGAAGACCCGCAGAGCACCGAGCCCCGGATCCGTGTAGACGGTGGTGTACCGGCCGTCGAGCTGCGCGATCGGCTCGAAGTCCCCACTCTTGCTCGGGCTGCGATACACGACGTAGCCCACCGCCGCCGCGTCCTCGGAGGCGTCCCACTTCAGGGGAACCCGGCGCGGCTGGTTGCTCCACGCGCGGAGGCCCTTGGGCGCCGCCGGAGCCTTCGCGGTCTTGGCCTCGACGACCTTGGCGAACTTGGGGTCCGAGATTCGACCGTCTGGCGTGTAGGATCTCACGCGATAGAAGTACGTCGCGCCGTCCTCGATAGCGGACGCCCCGCTATCCGATCGGGTCCCGTCGCTGCGGTCGATGTAGATCGTGGCGAAGCGATCCGCGACGCTGCCCAGGCGAGCAAAGGTGCCGTCGCGCGCCGGCGCGCGCTCGATCACGTAGCCGGCGACATCGCCGCCGAGCAGGGGGTCCCACTGCAACGGGACGCTGCGCGGCTGCCCGGATTCGGCTCGTAGTCCCTCCGGCGAGGGGATCTCCTCGGAGGGGGTCGCTTCGAGCGTGGCGGGCGAGGGCCCCGAAGAGCGCCACAGCCGACTCCCGGGGAGGTCCGCCAGGGAGAGCTTCGCCGCACAGCCGCTCGCGGCCAGGACGAGGCCGCACGCGGCGAGGCATCGGGCTCCGTTCTTTCGCACGCGCTCTACTCCTGCGGGCCGGCCACGTCCGGCTCCGCCCGCAGCCGCTCGAGGTTGTCGAGCTGGCGCTCGGCGCGCCGCTTGTAGGCCAGGGCGCGTTCGTTGCCGGGATCGATCAGCAGGGCGTTCTCCCAGTCTTCGAGGGCGCGCTGGAGGTCTCCCTCCAAGAACTTCTTTTGACCGGACTCGATCCACACGTTGACCTCGCCCGCTGACTCATGCCGCAGATCGACGAGGCGGCGGCGCGCCTCCGCGTGGCCGGAATCGGTCTTGAGCGCTTGCTCGTAGTACCGGATCGCCTTGTAGGAATCCAACGTGTGTTCCGAGTCCAGACCGTTCTGATAGAAGCCCTCCGCGCGAATCTCGGCATCGGTGGCGAAGGTCTCGAAGACGTCGGGCGCCGGAGCCCCCCCTGCGGTTGCCCCGCTCTCCCGACGGATTTCGATGTAGGAGAGGTAGCCTCGCGCCGATTCGTTGTCGGCGTCGAGAGCCCGCACCGCTTCGAACGCGCGTTCGGCGGCGCGGAAGTTGCCGGTGGATAAGCCCCGTTTCCCCGCGTTGAGCCGCCGTTTGATCTCGGCTTCCAGGGCGGCGTCGAGCTGGCGCTCCGCGGTTTCGAGTTCGGGATCGATGGGGTCGAGCGTGCGGAGTCGGTCGAGGTCGCGGCGCGCTGCCGCGAGGTTCTTCTCGTCCATGGATTCGCCGTAGGCCGTCTTGAGCTCGGTCTTGCGCGTCGCCAGATCTCGAGCGAGCCACTGCACGTGGTCGAGCGTCGCGGGGTCTTCCTGCTGCAGCTTGAGTGCGAGCCGGTAGTTCAGGATGGATTCCGCCAGCCGGTTCCTCGACTCGTAGTAGCTCGCTTGCTTCTTGTAGCGCACGACGAGCTGCTTGAACTCGCCCTGGACCTTGTCGATTTGTTTGGCGATCTCCTCGAAGGCAGGATCGTCCTCCGGCGCGGCTCGCCACACCTCGAGCGCGCCGAGGTGATCGCCTTCGCGGTACAGCCGTTCGCCCGATTCGAGCGTGGTGGCGCAACCCGCGACCGCCAACGCGAGAAGCGCGGCGGGGACTCTCTTCATGGGGTGCAGCCGACCCCCGCCTTCGGCGGAGGCTCGTCGATCTCCAGGGAGTAGACGTTCACGGGCTCCTCGCGGCCGGAGAGCCGGCGCTCGCCGAGGAAGCGTAGCGGGATCTTGTCCCCCACGCGTTGTTTCACCGCCTCGGAGACGAGGATCTCGCCCGGCCCCGCCAGCTTCTCGAGGCGGTGCGCGACGTTCACGGGGTCGCCCACGGCGGTGAAGTCGGCGCTGTGGTCGGAGCCGATGTTGCCGACCACCACGGCGCCGGAGTGGACGCCGATCCCGACCTCCACGGGAATGATCGAGGTCGAGCCCGGGTCGAGACCGCCGCAGCCGTGCGCTCGAATCTCGAGGGTTCGGATGATGTCCAACGCCGCCGAGGCCGCGCGGAACGCGTGGTCGGAGTGGGGTACGGGAGCGCCGAAGTAGGCCATCACCGAGTCGCCGATGAACTTGTCGATCGTCCCGCCGCGTTCGAGGATCCGGTCGGACACGAGCTGGAAGATCTCGTTCAGGAGGGCGACGATGCTCGGGGCCTCCATGCCCTCGGACAGGCGCGTGAAACCCCGGATGTCCGCGAAGAGCACGGTGACCTCGCGTTCGATCCCGGTCAGCGGGTCGCCCTCGGGACTGTCGAGCAGCTGGGCCAGCACGTAGTCGTTCACGTAGCGCCCGAAGGCTTTCTGGATGCGCTGCTTCTGGAGGAGGGAGTCGCCCATCTCGTTGAACGCGCGCGTCAGCTCGCCCACCTCGTCGCGCGAGGTGGGCGGGACGCGCACCGTCACGTCCCCGGCGGTGAGGCGTTCGACGCCGACCCGCAGCCGTCGCAGCGGGCCGACCAGGAGCGCCACGAAGGCGATCCCCGCCGCCACGCCGAGGCAGGTGACCGCCGCCGCGGCCACCGTGAGCCACTCGCGGATGCCTCGCACCACGGGGTCCACGAGCACGCGGAGATCGAGCTCCACCTGCGACTCTCCGACGCGGAGGCCACCGTCGAGACTGGGCGCGGTGGCCAGAATCCTCGAGTCGCTGCCCTCTTTACGCACCTCGGCGACGACGGCACCTTCGCGCCCCAGCAGCCGCACCGCCACGACCCCATTGCCTTCGCCGACCTCCTTGATCAGGCGCTTGAGAGTGAGCTCTGCGTCGAAATCGCCCCGCTGGGCGGCCACGAGCGGCTCTGCGGCCGCCCCCGCCAAGCTCGTCGCCAGCGCCTGCCCGCGCTTCTCCACCTCGTCCTCGAGCGCTCCCCGCTCGTGCTTGGTGGCGATCACGGCCAGGCTCACGCTCGCCACGACCAGGAGGGTGACTATGACAGCGCTGAACTTGACTCGAAGCGATCGCAAGGGAGATCCCTGTGTTCCGGGAGTCCGGTCGCAAGCGGGGATCTTACCGTGGGGCGGGGTGGTCAGATCACCCCGGGGGAGGGTACCGGAGGCGCCCTTGCGGTTGCAAGCGGACTCAGGCGGCGCGGATTTCGAGAATCTCGAACTCGCGAGTGCCCTTCGGCACCCGGACCGTCACCGATTCGCCGACGCTCTTTCCCAGGAGCGCCCGGGCCACGGGCGACGTCACGGAGATCTTGCCGTCGGCGACGTCGGCCTCCTCCTCGCCCAGGATGGTGTAGGTGACCTCGTCGTCCGTGGCCGCGTCCACGAGCACCACGGTCGTTCCGAAGCGAACCTGACTC
>JAOTUO010000366.1 GCA_029863845.1 Myxococcales bacterium | reverse complement strand
CCGGATCTACGTGGACCGGATGAACCGGAACAGCTCGTCGGAGATGGAGGCGAGGAGCATCGAGATCGGAATCGTCGACGGCAGCCGGGTGCAGGTCCTGAGCGGCCTCGAAGCGGGGGAGGAGGTCCGCCTCCAGTGAGGGACGCCTTGGCGCCGGCGCCCGCCATCGAACTCGAGGCCGTCCGCAAGCACTACTCGGCCGGCGATCTCGACGTGCACGCGCTGCGCGGCATCGACCTTCGGATCGACACCGGCGAGCTGGTCGCGATCATGGGGCCCTCGGGATCGGGCAAGACGACGCTGCTGGAGATCCTCGGATGCCTCTCCCATCCGACCTCGGGCCGCTACCGCCTGAACGGCCGCGCCGTCGACGAGATCGACGCCGACGGCCTCGCGAAGCTGCGGGGCGAAGAGATCGGATTCGTGTTCCAGAGCTTCAACCTGCTCCCCCGGCTCTCGGCCGTCGAGAACGTGGAGCTTCCGCTGAGCTATCGGGGCGTCGGACGCCGGGACCGGCGCGCCCGCGCGCTGGAGGCGCTCGCGCGCGTGGGCCTCTCGCACCGGGCGCAGCACCAGCCGACGGAGCTCTCCGGCGGCGAGCGCCAGCGCGTCGCCGTCGCCCGGGCCCTGGTGAACCGCCCGACCCTCGTCCTGGCCGACGAGCCCACGGGCAACCTCGACAGCGCCACCGGAAACGAGATCCTCGCACTGCTCCGCGAGATCCACGCCGAGGGCAACACCGTCCTCATCGTGACCCACGACCCGCAGATCGGCGAGCAGGCCGAGCGGCGGCTCACGATCCGCGACGGCCGTTTCGAGCCCAACGGCGGGACCGGCTAGCGGCCCGTGGCCAGCCTCGAGGCGGTTCGCCAGGCGCTGCGTCTGCTCCGCGCCCACAAGACGCGCTCGCTGCTGACGCTGTTCGGCCTGGTCTGGGGGACCGCGGCGGTGATCCTGCTCGTCTCCTGGGGCGAGGGCGTCCGCGTGATGCTGGAGGGCGCGTTCTTCAAGGCCGGGAAGAACATGGGGGAGGTGTGGGCCGGCCGGATCAGCGAGGACTTCACCCCGGCCGTCGACCGTCGCTACCTCTGGTACACCATCGAAGACCTCGAGACCCTGCGTCAACGCGCGCGACTCCCGGTCGTGATCGGCGGTGAGACGGAAGAGATGCTCCCCGCGGCGTACCGCCAGCGAGCCCTGAACGTCGAGGTGCGCGGCATCGAACCCGAGATCATGGCGATCCGGGGGGTCCCGCTCGCCGCGGGTCGCGGCATCACGCGCGCGGACGTCGACCACCGGCGGCGCGTCGCAGTGATCGGCGACACGGTCCGGCGCACGCTGTTGGGCGCGGACGGCGGCCTCGACAGCTGGATCCGCATCGCCGGCAAGCCCTTCCGGGTGGTCGGCGTCCTCGAGGCCGTGGGAACCCAGCTCAACCGGGACGGGATGCTGATCGACGACCAGGCGTGGGTCCCCCTCAGCACCTTCCAGGTGAACTGGCCCCGCTGGTGGACCGACGACTTCGTCATCGGGAAGATCCTCTACCGCATGCCGAGCCGCGACCTCCTGGAAGAGACGGAGATGGAGGTGCGCGCGATCCTCGCCGAGCGTCTCGGCGCTTCCGCCGACGACACCGAAGCGGTGGGGATCCACAGCGCCGTCAAGGTCCTGCGGCGGATCCCCCTGGACCAGATGCGGGGGGTTCTGTTCGTCCTGGCCGCGGCGACGCTCGTGATCGGCGGGATCGGCGTCCTCAGCATGATGCTCGACTCGGTCTACGAGCGGCGCCACGAGATCGGCGTGAGGCTGGCGATCGGGGCGCGCCGTCGGGACATCGTCGCGCAGTTCTTCCTGGAGACCCTCACGATCACGGGCCTCGGCGGTCTGGCGGGCGCTGCGCTCGGGATCGGGGCGAGCTGGTTTCTCGGGGGTCTCGACGTGCCCGACCTGGTCCCGGTTCCGATCCTCGACCGCGGCATCGTGGTCCTGGCCCTCGGCGTCATGGGCTGCGTCGGCCTGGCGGCCGGGGTCATCCCCGCCTGGCAGGCGGCTCGCGTGGATCCCGCCTCGACCCTGCGGATGGAGTAGACGCCCGGTGGAAATCCTGCTCTCCACGTTCCGCAACCTGCGCGCTCACGCGATGCGCTTCGGACTGACTTCGGCGGGGATCGTCTGGGGCGCCTTCATGCTGACCTTCCTGTCGGCGACCGTGGAGGGCTTCGACCGCCACTACAAGCACGAGCTGGAGGAGGTCGGCCCCAAGCTCGTGGTCGTCTGGCCCGGCTCCATCCTGAAGAATCGTGTCGGCGAGCGCGGGGCCCGTCCCGTCGAGGTCGAGGACGACGACGTCGACCGGATCAGGCGGCTCCACTCGGTGGAGGACGGCGCGCCGAGCATCGTGCTGTGGTCGCAGATCGTGCGGGCCGGGCGGCGGACCCAGCTCCTCATGGTGAACGGGGGAAACGAGCAGACCCTCCGCTTGCGTAACTTCGAGGTGGCCGAAGGGCGCTTCCTGACCCCGACCGACGTCGAGCGGGCCGCCCGCGTCGCCTTCCTGGGGCCCGAGGCCGCGGAGCGCCTCTTCGGCCACGAGCCGGCACTGGGGCGAAGCATCCAGATCGAGTCGGAGTCGTTCCGGGTCGTGGGCGTCGCCGCCCCCAAAGGCGACCAGCTGATGCACATCCACGGCAAGGACGACCGCTCCGTGATCATTCCCTACACCACCGCGCAACGGCGCCTCGTCCACACGGATCGGCTGGGCGAGGTGATCTTCTCGCCCGTGACCCGCGAAGGCAGCTTCGATGCCGTGCGCCACACGCGACAGATCATCGCCCTCCACCACGATTTCTCGCCCGACGTCGAGACCGCGCTTTCGTATCTCAATTTCTACGAACTGCTCGCCGACATCTTCGCGATCAACGCCGCGCTGCGCATCTTCCTCGTGGCAGCGGGGGTGATCACGCTGCTCGTCGGCGCGGTGGGCGTCATGAACATCATGCTGGTGGTCGTCGGCGAGCGCGTCAACGAGATCGGCCTGCGCAAGGCCGTGGGAGGGACGAGCCGCGCGATCTTCGTGCAGTTCCTGACGGAGGCGGCCGCCGTCTGCGGTGTCTCGGGCGTCCTGGGCGCCGGGCTCGGCGTGGTGGCGACGCAGCTGCTGGGGGCGGTCTCGCCGCCGGGCACGCCGACCGCGTCGCCGCCGGTCCTCGACCCGATCACGGTGATCGCGGTGGTCGCCTCGCTCGTGGCCGTGGGCATGGTCGCGGGCATCGCCCCCGCCGTGCGCGCCGCCCGCATCGCCCCCGCCGAGGCGCTCCGAGCCACGTGAGCCCAACCCCAAGGGGCCGGGGCCGAGGCGGATCCCGCAGCGAAATCAAGCGCAGGCCGCCCTCGGTCGCAGGCTGGCAACGCGTTCCGACCCGGCGAGCGCGTCGCGTCAGCCACGGTGCCACCACGGCGGCCGAGCCATTCGCGGACGGGGC
>JAOTUO010000071.1 GCA_029863845.1 Myxococcales bacterium | reverse complement strand
CTCCTATTATCTCTGGGGCCCGGGGGATTTCTCGGGCGAGGTGCTGATCGTGCTGGGAGACTCGCCGGAGCCGCTCGCGGAGTGGTTCGAGGAGGTGGAGCGGGTGGACACCGTTCGCTGCACCTGGTGCATGCCCTACCAGAACGAGGTGCCGGTGTACGTGGGGCGCCGGCTCGTGCTGCCCGTGGAGGAGGCCTGGCGGCGCCTCAAGCGCTTCATGTGAAGGCCTCGCTGCCCGGCGAGACGCCCGATTACTGAATCCGGACGCGACCGTCGAAGCCGTCCTCGTAGCCGTGGAAGTAGGCGAGCTCCTCTTCCGGCCAGCGCCAGCAGTAGTAGCCGCTGCCGTTGTCGAAGTCGACGAGCCACAGGCCCTTCACCTCGAGTCCGAGCGCCTCCATCGAGCGCACCCAGCGGCTCACCGCCACGCGAATCCGCGCGTCGACGGCCTGACGCTCCGGAGTCCCCTCCTCCTTTCCCTCGCGCTCCTCCAGCAGCTTCTCGACCTCGCCGGCCGCCCGGCCCGTGCGGTCCCGCACCTCGCCCAGAAGCGCGCGCGCGCCCTCGAGAGACCAGTGTCGCTTCGGGGGAGCGTCCACCGCGGCGTCGGTCTACCGGTCGTCCGGCGTCGTGAGATGGATCAGGGCGCGGACGACGCGGCTGCGATTCGCGCCGCCGACCAGCAGCGTCAGCTCTTCGTAGAGCGTCGGATCGTTCAGCATCAGGCCGAAGCTCCCCTCGCCGCGGTCGATCTTCCCGAGGATGTTGTTGAGACGGGCTCCGGCCTGGAGCACCTGGAGGACGACATCCTGCTCGGTGGGCGAGTCGTAGATCATCGAATGCAGCACGCCGTCTCCCTGGGCGATCTCCTGGAGGATGTTCTCGACGGTCGTCAGGGAACGCTCGATGCTCTCGAGGCCACTGCCCCCGTAGTCGCCGTAGATCAGGTTGTGCAGCGTGCCGCCGCCTTCCTTGACCTCGGCGATCACGTCGCCCAGCCCGGACAGCGCATCGGCCAGGTTCCGGGCGCCCTCGGCCTGCTTGAACTCGGAGACGACGTCGTTGAGGATCGACGTGAGATTCGTGATTTGATCCAGGGCCCGTGCGCCCCGGGCGATCATCCGGTTCAGGTCCATGGGATCGAGCGTCGCGACCTCGCCGCCGTCTTCGAGGACGGCGGCTTCGGCGGTCCCCAGCGAGAGCTCGATGTAGACGTCGCCGAGGAGGCCGATGGTGCCGATGGTCGCCACGGAGTCGCCACGAATCCGCTCCTGGGCGGAGCGTTCGACCTGCATCACCACCTTCACCGCCGGCCGGCGCGAGGTGCTGGTATCGAAGGCCACGCTCTCCACCCCGCCGACCCGCTTGCCCGCCAGCCACACCGGCGCACCGCCGATCAATCCGCCGACGTTGTCGAAGTAGCCAACGAGCCGGTAATGCGGCGTCCAGATGCCCTGCTGGGACGAGAGCGAGAGAATCGCCACCGCCAGCACCACCAGGGAGGCGAGCGCCAGCCCGCCCACGGTGAGACTCAGTCGCCGATCACGGTCCATCGAGACCTCCTCGCAGCGCCGCCTCGTCGGCGGGATTCCGGGGCGCGTCCTGCTCGCCGGCCAGGAAGGCGCGGACGTCGGCATCCTCCGAGCGGCGGATCGCCTCGGCCGCGCCCTCGGCCGCAATTCTACCGTCCTTGAGAAGCGCCACCCGGTCCGACACGGCGAAGCAGAGCTCCAGCTCGTGGGTGACCACCACCGACGTCACCCGCAACCGCTGCTGCAGCGAGCGGATCAGCTCGCCGACGCGGCGTTGGTTCGCCGGGTCGAGGCCGGTGGTCGGCTCGTCGTAGAGCATCACGCGGGGCTCGAGCGCAATGCCCCGGGCGACTCCGACGCGCTTGCGCATCCCGCCGGAGAGCTCCGCCGGCATCAAACGCTCCGCGCCCGTCAGGCCGACCGCCTCCAGGCACGCCCGCACCCGCTCCGCGACCCTCGACTCCGACCAGTCGCAGTGCTCGCGCAGGGGATACGCGACGTTCTCGTAGACCGACAGCGAGTCGAAGAGCGCGGCACTCTGGAACACCATCGAGAGTGCCTTGCGAACCTCCACCAGCTGGCGTTCGGAGTAGTCGGTCACGTCCTCGCCCAGAACCAGGACGCGCCCGGCGTCGGGCTTGAGCAGCCCGATCATGTGCTTCAGGCACACCGATTTCCCGCTGCCCGACCCGCCGAGGATCGTGATCGTCTCGCCATCGCGAACTACCAGGTCCACGCCCCGAAGCACGCGCTCGCCGCGGAAGGCCTTGTGCAGGCCCCGCAGCTCGATCACCACCTCGCCGTTCACCGCGTCCGTCATAGGATGAGCAGGAGCTTCGTGAGGAAGAAGTCCGAGATCAGGATCGAGATCGAGGCGAGCACGACGGCCTGGGTGGTCGCCCTCCCCACGCCTACGGTTCCGCCGGTCGTCTGGAGCCCGAAGAAGCACCCTACCATGGCGATGATCCAGCCGAAGACGAAGGTCTTCGCGATGCCCGAGAGGAAGTCGGTCACGGTCACGTTGGCGTAGATCGTCTGGAGATAGAAGTTCGGGCTGATTCCGAATTGGCTGGCGGAGATCAGCATTCCGCCGATGACGCCCAGGACGCCGGCGAGGATCGTGAGGAGCGGCAGCGAGATCGTCGCGGCGATCATGCGGGGAAGCACCAGCTTCTGCACCGGATCGGCCCCCATGGAGCGGATCGCGTCGACCTGCTCGGTAACCGCCATGGAGCCGATCTCCGCCGTGATTCCCGCGCCAACGCGTCCGGAGACCATGAGCGCCGTGAGCACCGGCGCCAGCTCGCGCGCGAGCGACAGACCCACCACTGCGCCCACGTACGGCTTGGCGCCGAAGCGCGCGAGCGCGAAGCCGGTCTGCAGCGCCAGCACCATGCCGGTGAAGAGCGCGGTCAGCAGCACGATCGTCGTGGAGCGGCTGCCGATCGCCTCGACCTGTCGCAGGGTCTCGAGCGCGGGGAAGCGCGGCTGCAGCGCCGCACGGAAGGTGTGACCGGCGAGGACCAGGAAGCGACCCAGGAGGTCGATGGCTTCGAGGACGCGATCGCCCAGCGCGGCGATGCGCCCGCCGCCGCTGCCCTGCGTCGGCTCGGGGCTCACCCGCCTCCCTCGGAGGCCGCGGCCTCGTGGGGAAGCCGGGAGGCCGACCACCACGCGTCGAAAGAGCGCTCGGCCTCCTCGAAGCCAGGGCCCACGCGCGCAGCCAGGATCCAGTCGATGACGCAGTCGCCCGCCACGGCCGTCACCGTCTTGATGCGGACCCCCTCGGGCGTGTCCACGGTCTGGGTCCAGGCCTCGTGGCCGTCCACCAACGTCGGACCCGCCTGCTGCAACGACGGCCGCTGGATTCCGATCACGAGATGCCTCGCCAGGATCGCAGGATCCGTTACCGGGCGCCGGCAGCTGGATTGGACGCTGATCCGCTGCGGCCCCGGCCGGCGGAAGGCGATCTCCGCGCCCTCGATCTCCTCGCGCTGCCAGGGCGGGCCGGGGCCCAGGGGAACGCTCAGGGTGTAGCCGTGCCGGCGGTGCCGGAAGCCGCCTTCGATGGCGACCAGATCGCCGGCGCAGCCCAGGCCGAGAACCAGCCCCAGCAGCACCGCGCACCCGGCGGGATGGCCGCGCCGTGCGGCACCCGACCCGATCGCGCGGGCCGCTGAGAGTGAGCACCGGCCGGTCGCTGCGCTCTTCGCCCCTCTCATGGGCCGACGAGCCTACCCGATCTGCTCCTTGACGCATCCGAAGCAGATCGGTACCCCGCCGTGCGATGGCGGCCGAACTTCCCCTCATCCTGGCGAGCGCCTCGCCCCGACGCCGCGAGCTGCTCGCGCGCGCCGGGGTTGCCTTCGAGGTCTGCCCGGCCGACGTCTGTGAGGAGGCGCGGCCCGGCGAGCCGCCCATGACCTGCGCGCGGCGGTTGGCCCGCGCCAAGGCCCTCGCGATCGCCGGTCGCGTCGGCCGATCTCCGCGCCGGCTCGTCCTCGGGGCCGATACGATCGTGGTGCTCGACGGCGAGGTGCTCGGCAAGCCCCGCGACCCCGATCACGCCGTGGAGCTGCTCACGCGCCTGACCGGCCGCCGCCACCTCGTGATCACCGCCGTTGCGCTCGCCTTCAGCGACACGCTCGAGGTTCAAGACGCCGCGGTCGAGAGCGAGGTCGTCATGCGAGCGGCCGACGAGCGCGAGGTGCGCGAATACGTCGCCACGGGAGAGTCCCTCGACAAGGCCGGCGCCTACGCGGCCCAGGGCGAGGGGCGCCGGTTCATCGAGCGAATCCTGGGGAGCGAGAGCAACGTGATCGGGCTGCCGCTCGCTGAGAGTCTCGCGCTGCTCCGGGTCGCCGGGCTGAACGAGCCCGCGCCGTGAGCGCGGAGGAGGCGGTCGCCGAGCGCCTCACCGCCGTGCGCGAGCGCATCGCAGCGGCGGCAGCGCGCGCGGGGCGGCGTTCCCAGGACGTGGTCCTCGTCGGCGTCGCCAAGCGCCATTCCGCCGCCCTGGTGACGGCGGCCGTGCGCGCCGGGCTTCGCGACGTTGGAGAGAATTACTTCCAGGAAGCCAAAGCCAAGATCCCGGAAGTTCGAGCATCACTCGAAGGATTTGGCGGCGCGCTGCCGCGCTGGCACTTCGTCGGTCGGCTGCAGCGAAACAAGGCCCGCCACGTGGCGACGATCTTCGATGTCGTCCAGACGCTGGACCGGGACCGCCTCGGGGCGGCGCTCGACCGGTGCGCCGGGGAGGCGGGCCGAAAGCTGTCGGTCCTGCTCGAGGTGAACCTCAGCGGCGAGCCCACGAAGGGCGGCGTGACTCCGGACGCGCTGCCCGACCTGCTGGCCGCCAGCGCGGCCTGGACGAACCTGGACGTGGCGGGGCTGATGACGATGCCCGCCCCGGGTGAAGATCCGGAGGCGGCCCGACCCGTCTTCACCCGCCTCCGCCACCTGGCCGAGTCGCTGCGCGACGCCCCGGGAGGCGCAGACCTGCGTGACCTCTCCATGGGCATGTCGGCGGATTTCGAGACCGCGATCGAGGAGGGAGCGACCCTCGTGCGCGTCGGTACGGCGATCTTCGGTCCCCGGGCGCGCTAGCGGGTCGGCGGCGAGCAGGGCCCGCCAGCCCCCGGCAAGGCGAGGCTTCGCCTCGCCCTGCTAGCGTCTTGGAGCGGTTGGGAGCCCGGCATGTCACTCGAAGGCAGGCAGATCGGTTTCATCGGTGCCGGCGCGATGGCGGAGGCGCTCGCCGGCGGCCTGGTGGCCGCGGGCGTACCGGCGCATTGCATCCGCGCCGCAGACCCCGACCCCGCACGGCGCCGGGCCGTCACGGAACGACTCGGCGTGGCGACCACGTCGGACAACGACGAGGTCGTACGCGCGAGCGACGTGGTGGTGCTCGCCGTGAAGCCCGGCACCGTCCCCTCGGCTCTGGAGACGCTACGGGCGGCGCCGGGGCTCGACGTCGCCGCCCCCCTGTGGATCTCCATCGCGGCCGGCGTGCCCCTGCGCCGCCTCGAAGCCGCGCTGTCCGCCCGCGCGCGCATCGTTCGGGCCATGCCCAACACGCCAGCGCTCATCCGGGCCGCTGCGACCGCCTTCTGCGGCAACGCGCGTGCCACGGCCCCGGACCGGGAAGCCGCGCGCACCCTGTTCGACAGCGTCGGTCTGAGCTGGGAGGCGCCCAGCGAGAAGATGCTCGACGCGGTGACCGGACTCTCGGGCAGCGGGCCCGCCTACGTCTTCGTGTTTCTGGAGGCGCTCGGGGACGCCGGAGTGCGCATGGGCCTGCCACGCACGGCGGCCTACGACCTGGCCTTCCAGACGGTGCTCGGCGCGGTGAAACTCGTCCTGGAGACGGGACGTCAGCCGGCGGAGCTCAAGGATCAGGTGACCTCACCCGGGGGTACGACCCTAGCCGGGCTGGAGAGGCTCGAGGCCGGGGGCCTGCGGGCCGCCGTCTACGAAGCCGTGGCGGCGGCGACGCGGCGTTCTCGGGAGCTTGGACAGGCCTAAAGAAGTCGCGGGGTTCGGTCGATCCGCTGCCGGAGAAAGCACCGGAGGACGGCTTGCGCATCACGCCGCTCGACATCCGCAACCACGCCTTCCGCCGCCGCCTCTCGGGCTACGACCGCGAGGACGTGGACGCCTTCCTGGGCATGATCGCGGACGATTTCGAGGGCCTGATCCGGCAGACCGACGCCCTGCGCCACCAGACCATCCGCCTCGAAGCCAAGGTCGAGGAGCTCTCGGCCCACGAGTCGATCCTTCAGCAGACGCTCACGACGGCGCAGCAGCTGAGCCAGGACCTCAAGGAGACGGCGGTGAAGGAGGCGGAATCGCTGATCGGCGAGGCCGAGATCCGCGGCGAGAAGATCCTCGACGCCGCCCACCGCCGCGCGGCGAAGCTGGCCGAGGACATCCGCGGGATGAAGGACCTACGCTACCGGCTGGCGGCGGCCCTGCGCGCGACGATCGAGACCCACCTGGGCCTGCTCGAGGGCCTCGCCGAGGACCCCCCGAACGAGCCGCTGCTGGAGAGCACGATCGCATCCCTCGCTCGGCCCCCCCGGCAATCCGGGCGCGAGAAGAAGGCTTGACGCGCCCAGGTAGCGACCTCAGGTTTTCCACGAACGCGCGAGGGGTGGCATTCTGGATTCACGTCACCCCGCGCGCGCGCCGCAAGGGCGTCGGCGGTACGCACGGCGGCGCCCTGCGGGTGGCCGTCTCCGAGGCCCCGGTGGCAGGCGCCGCAAACGCCGCCTGCGCACGGGCGCTGGCCCGGGCCCTGGGAGTCGGTCGCGCGGCCGTGGCGCTGGACCGGGCCTCCCGGGGGCGGCGGAAGCGGGTCCGGATCGAAGGCGACGCGGAGGCGCTGGCCGCGCGCCTGCGGGAGTTGGCGGCCGAACCAGCGGCTGACTAAGCTGACGCGCCGAATCCGAGGCGGCCGGGCAGCGCCGAGAAAGGGAACGATGCCGATCTACGAGTACGCCTGTCGGGGCTGCGAGAGCGAGTTCGAGGTCGAGCAGCGCATCACCGAAGACCCGGTCAAGACCTGCCCCCGGTGCCGGTCGCGAAAGGTCAAGCGCCTGATCTCCCAAACGTCGTTCGTACTCAAGGGCGGCGGCTGGTACGCGGACCTGTACGCGTCGAACGGCAGCAAGGGCAAGAAGGACGAGACCCCCGGCGAGACCTCGAAGAGCTCGTCCTCGGAGTCGGGCTCCGACTCGAAGTCCGAAGTGAAGTCGGACACCTCCTCCGCGACGTCCCCGAAGAAGGACAAGAAGGGCGCCAAGGCCGCCGCCTGAGCGGTTGTTATACTGGCGCCCCGCTGCGACGGAGGCGCCCCGATCGATGCCGCCCGAGCCCCGCCAGACGGTCGTCGTCGACGGTCTGGCCCTCGCCACGGAGATCCGCCAGAGGCTCGCCGACGCCGTTGCGCGCCAAGTGGCCGCCGGGTGCAGACCGCCCTGTCTCGCCGTGGTGCTCGTCGGCAACGATCCGGCGAGCGCCTCCTACATCAAGGGCAAGCAGCGCGCCTGCGGCCGCGTGGGGATGGACTCCGTGGAGCACCGGCTCCCGGACTCGGCCAGCGAGACCGAGGTGATCGAGGTCGTCGACCGCCTGAACCGCGACGCAGGCGTCGACGGCATCCTCGTCCAGCTTCCGCTTCCGAAAGGCGTCCGGCCCACGGCGGTGGCCGAGGCGGTCGATCCGACCAAGGACGTAGACGGCCTGCACCCGATGAACGCGGGCTACCTCCTGCTCGGCCAGCCCGGTCTCGTCCCGTGCACGCCGCTGGGCATCATGAAGATTTTGGAGCACCACGCGATCCCCCTCGAGGGTGCGCACGCCGTCGTGATCGGGCGCAGCGCCATCGTGGGGAAGCCCATCGCCCTGCTCCTCCAGCGGGCCAATGCGACGGTCACCATGTGCCACTCGCGCACCCGAGACCTCGCCGGGGTCTGCCGCGAAGCCGACATCCTGGTGGCGGCCGTGGGCGTGCCGCGCCTGGTGAAGGCCGACTGGATCCAGCCGGGGGCCGCGGTGATCGACGTCGGCGTGAGCGAGGTGAACGGCGCGCTGGTGGGCGACGTGGATACCGAGAGCGCGGTGGGCATCGCGTCCATCGTGACGCCGCACCGGCGCGGTGTCGGACCCATGACGATCACCATGCTGCTCCAGAACACGCTGGACGCATACCGGCGGCGCGGCGCCGGGGGGCGCAGCGGGGCACTTACCAGCGACGACGACGCGTCTGCGCGTTCATGACGCTGCGGCGCACCCCGCTCTACGCGACCCACCGCCGCCTGGGCGCGCGACTCGTCGAGTTCGCGGGCTACGAGATGCCCGTCCAGTACTCCTCGATCATTGCGGAGCACAAGGCGGTCCGCGACGCTGCGGGACTCTTCGACGTCTCGCACATGGGACAGATCCGCCTGGAGGGGCCCGCCGCGATCGCAGCGGCGGAACGGCTGCTCACGCGGCCGGTGGCATCGCTGCGGCCGGGCCGGGTGCGTTACGCCCTGCTCTGTAACGAGGCAGGCGGCGTGGTCGACGACGTGACGGTCTACCGCCTCGCCGAGGACGCGCTCTTCCTGTGCGTGAACGCCGCCAACGTCGAGAAGGACTACCGCTGGTGCGTGCGTCACTCGCCCCCCGAGGCGGGGGTCCGCGACACGAGCGAGCAGACCGGACTGCTCGCGCTCCAGGGGCCGGCGAGCGCCCCCGTACTGGCCGGAGTCGGCGCCGCAGGCGCAGCCGACCTGGCCCGCTACGCCTTTGCCCGCATCGAGGTGGCGGGCTGTCCGGCGCTGGTGTCGCGGACGGGCTACACGGGCTCCGACGGCTTCGAGATCTACCTCGACGCCGGCGACGCCGAGCGGGTCTTCCAAGCCCTCCTGGCCCAGGGCGAGCCGCTGGGACTCGAGCCGGCCGGCCTCGGAGCGCGCGACACCCTGCGCCTGGAGGCGGCCCTGCCCCTCTACGGACACGAGATCGACGACACCACGTCGCCCTTCGAAGCCGGCCTGGGGCGCTTCGTGAAGCTCGACGCGGGGGGCTTCATCGGCGCCGAGGCGATCGCGCGCCGGCGGGACGCCGGTTCCACGCGGACCCTCGTCGGCTTCGTCGTGGAGGGGCGCGGCGTGGCGCGCTCCGGCTACGAGGTCGTTCGGGGCGACGTGGTGGTGGGCAAGGTGACCTCCGGCACCCCCTCCCCCAGCCTCGGAAAGTGCATCGGGTTGGCCTACGTTTCGCCGGACTGCGCGGCCATCGGCACCGGCCTGGAGGTCCGGATTCGCGGGCGCACGACGCCCGTTCGCGTGGTCGCGACCCCGTTCGTCCCCGCCGCACCCGGCCCGACCGGACGCGTCCAGCGCTAGTCGACCAGACAGCGAGCGGAGGAGTCGGCGATCCAAAATGGGAGGACACGGCGTTGGCCGACTACGAGATTCCGGATGACCTGCGCTACTCGGAGGAGGACGAGTGGGCCCGCCTCGAGGACGACTGCGTGGTATTCGGCATCACCGACTATGCCCAACAGCAGCTCGGGGACATCGTGTTCGTCGAGCTGCCCCAGGTGGGCGACCGCTTCGCGAAAGGCGACGCCTTCGGCGTCGTCGAGTCGGTGAAGGCCGTTTCCGATGTCTACGCCCCGATCTCCGGCGAGGTGGTCAGCGTGAACGAGGATCTGGCCGACCGGCCGGAGCTGGTGAACGCGGACTGCTACGGCAGCGGGTGGCTGTGCATCATCCGGCCCGGTGACGAAGCCGAGCTCGAATCCCTGCTCGACGCGAAGGCCTACCGGATCTACGTCGAGGAGCGCAGCGAGCCGGATCAGTAGTCGCGTGCGCTACATCCCGCACACGCCCGAAGACGTCGAGCAGATGCTCGCACAGATCGGCGCCCGCTCCGTGGACGATCTCTTCGCGAGCGTGGCGCGGAAGCACCGCCTGTCGCGCCCGCTGGACCTGCCCGAGGCCGCCTGCGAGCAGGAGGTGCTGGCGGAGATGATCGATCTCGCGGACCGCAACGCGAGCTCTCAGACCCACGACTGGTTTCTCGGCGCGGGCACCTACGACCACTTCATTCCGAGCGCCGTAGACGCCATCGCCTCGCGTTCCGAGTTCTACACCGCGTATACGCCCTACCAGGCCGAGATCAGCCAGGGAACCCTTCAGGCGATCTTCGAGTGGCAGACCATGATCTGCACGCTCACAGGGCTGGACGTCGCGAACGCGTCGCTGTACGACGGCGCCTCGGCGACGGCCGAGGCGGTGCTGATGGCCATGCGCATCACGAAGCGCTCCCGCGTGGTCCTCGCCCGCGGCCTCCACCCCCACTACCGGGAGGTGGTCCGCACCTACCTCGGCGGCCTCGGGGCCGAGATCGTCGAGCTGGGACGCGACGAGGACGGGCGCACGTCGGCCGCGGACGCTGCAGTCGACGACGACACGGCCTGTCTCGTGATTCAGCAGCCGAGCTTCGTGGGCGCGATCGAGGACCTGAGCCGATTCGCCGAGGCGACCCACGCGCGCGGGGCGCTGCTGGTGACGGCGGTTTCCGAAGCCCTGTCGCTCGCGCTCCTGCGCGCGCCGGGGACCGCGGGGACCGACCTCGTCTGCGGCGAGGCCCAGAGCTTCGGGGTCCCGATGTCGATCGGCGGCCCGCACCTGGGCTTCCTCGCCACGCGGCAGCGCCACGTCCGCCAGCTGCCCGGCCGGCTCGTGGGCCAGACGGTCGACTCCGAGGGACGCCGCGGCTTCGTCCTCACCCTCGCCACGCGCGAGCAGCACATCCGCCGCGAACGCGCCACCTCCAACATCTGCACGAACCAGGGCCTGTGCCTGCTGATGGCGACGGTCTACCTGGCGCTGCTCGGCCGGCAGGGGCTGCGCCGTCTGGCGGAGATCAATCTCGCCAAGGCGGAGTACGCGAAGGCCCGGGTGCGGGAAGCCCCCGGGCTCACGCTGCCCTTCGCAGCGCCCACGTTCAACGAGTTCGCCGTCGGAGTGGCCGGCGGCGCGGCGCCCGCGCTGAAGCGCGCCCTGGATGCCGGAATCGTCGGCGGACTCGACATCGCCCCCTACGAGCCGGATCTCGCACCCGCCGTGCTCGTCTGCGCGACCGAGTGCGCGAGCCGGGATGCGATCGACCGCCTCGTCGCCACGCTGGCCGGGAGCGCCCCGTGAGCGACGGCGAGGCGCGCGCGCGAGTAGGGAACGTGGGCAACGGCTTCGCCTACGAGGAGCCCCTGCTCTTCGAGCGCAGCCGGCCGGGCCGCGTCGGCTGCTCGCTGCCGCGCCTCGACGTGCCGGAAGTGGACGCGCATGCCACCCTGCCGGAGGGCGCGCTGCGCGACGACCTCCCCGACCTCCCCGAGCTCTCCGAGGTCGAGGTGGTGCGGCACTTCACGCGGATCTCCACGTGGAACGCGTCGGTGGACCTCGGCCTCTACCCGCTCGGCTCGTGCACGATGAAGTACAACCCGAAGCTCAACGAGAAGGTCGCGCGGCTGCCCGGATTCGCCTGCGCGCACCCGCTTCAGCCGGTCGAGCTGCTCCAGGGCTTCCTGCACCTCGCGTACGAGCTCGAGCGGCACCTCGCCGAGATCAGCGGCATGGACCGCGTGAGCCTCCAGCCCGCCGCCGGCGCCCAGGGCGAGCTCGCCGGGATCATGATGATCCGCGCCTACTTCGAGCACCGGGGCCAACGCCGCAGCCGGATCCTCGTCCCCGATTCCGCCCACGGCACCAACCCCTCGAGCGCCGCCCTCAACGGCTATGAAGTGGTCGCGGTGCCTTCCGGCGAGGACGGCATCCTCCACCCCGACGCGATCGAGGCTTTGATGACGCCGGACGTCGCGGCGTTGATGCTCACCAATCCCAACACGCTGGGGCTCTTCGAATCGAACATCGCGCGGATCACGGAGATCGTGCATGCCCGGGGAGGGCTCGTGTACGGAGACGGCGCCAACCTGAACGCGCTGCTCGGCATCGCGCGGCCGGGTGACCTGGGAACCGACGTGATGCACTTCAATCTGCACAAGACCTTCTCGACCCCGCACGGCGGTGGCGGGCCGGGCGCCGGACCCATCGGCGTGAAGAACACACTCGCCCCCTACCTGCCCGTGCCGGTCGTGTGCCGGCGCGACGGCGCCGGCTACGACCTCGATTATGACTTTCCGCGCTCGATCGGCCGCCTGCACGCGAATTTCGGAAACGTGGCCATGGCGGTCCGCGCCTACGCCTACCTCCGATCCCTGGGTCCCGACGGGCTGCGGCGCTGCGCCGAGATGGCGGTGCTCAACGCGAACTACCTGCTCGCGCGCCTGCGGCCGGCCTACCACGTGCCCTACGATCGTCCGGTGATGCACGAGTGCGTGCTCTCCGACCAGCGACTCGAGTCCACCGGCGTGACGACCATCGACGTGGCGAAGCGGCTGATCGACTACGGCTACCATCCTCCGACCATCTACTTTCCGCTGATCGTCCACGGGGCCCTGATGATCGAGCCCACCGAGAGCGAGAGCATCGAGGGACTGGATCGCTTCGTCGAGGCGCTCCTGGCCATCGAGCGGGAGGCCCGGGAGAACCCCGACCTCGTTCGATCGGCGCCCCACCACACGCGTCGTTCGCGACTGGACGAGACCCGCGCCGCCCGGAGGCCCGTTCTGAGATGGCAGCCCGAGGACGGCTGATCGCGCTCGGCGTCTCGGCGTCGATGGCCGGGGTCGCGCTGGTCGCCGCGCCCGGCTGCGTGCAGGACGACGGTTCCCGCTTCAACCCGATCGACATCGTGTCGCCCCGGATGGGGGACGACGAAGAGCGCAAGCTCGGCATGGAGTTCGACCGCGAGCTCCGCCGGCACGTGAACGTGATCAACGACCCGGTCGTGGCGGGCTTCATGAGCGACCTCGGCCAATCCATCGTCGGCACCATCGAGCCGCAGCCCTTCATCTATCGCTTCCGCGTGATCGAAGACCCCACCCTGAACGCCTTCGCCGTGCCCGGGGGCTACGTCTACTTCCACAGCGGCACGCTGCTGGCCGCCGGCAGCGTCGACGAGCTCGCCGGCGTGATGGGTCACGAGATCGCGCACGTCAAGGCGCGGCACGTCGCGCGCATGCAGAAGCAGTCGCAGATTCCGGATCTGGTGGCGCAGATCGCCGGGATGGCCGCCGCGATCGCCACCAACGAGCCCGGCCTCGCGGTGGCGGCCCAGGCGATCAACGTCAGCCTCCAGCTCCGCTTCAGCCGGGAGTTCGAGACCGAGGCGGACCAGCTCGGCGGCATCTTCGTGACGCGGGCCGGGTACGACCCGGCCGGGAGCGCGCGCTTCTTCGAGCGGATCATCGACGCCCGGCCGGCCCACGCCGACGAGCTGCCGCCCTACCTGTACACGCATCCCGCCGCCGAGGACCGCATCGAGACGATCCGGATCGCCGCCGAGACGCTGCGGCCCGCGCGCGAGCCGGCGGTCTCGCTGGAGGACGACCTGCGAGAGGCCCAGGCACGGCTGGCGCTTCTCATCGACATGAAGCGACAGAGCGTCCCGAGCACCGGACCGCCCGCCGACCGCTCCCGGACCGATCCGCTGCTCGAGGCGGCCGAGGATCGCATCCGTGTGGGCGAGAACGACGCGGCGCTGGTCCTGCTGTCGCGGGCGCAGGCCGTCGAGCCCAACGATCCCCGCGTGCCGTTTCAGATCGGGAACCTGCTCTACGAGGCCGGTCGCTACGAAGACGCCGCAGCCGCCTACCGGCGCACCCTCCGGCTCGACTCCTCGGCCGCGCTGGTCTTCTTCCAGCTCGGACTCGCGTACAAGGCCACCGGAGAGCGCCACCGCAGCGTCTACGCCTTCGAGCAGGCGATGCAGCGCGCGGGCGACGAGAGCGACCTGCGGCGGCGGGCCGAGTGGGAGATCCTGAAGCTCACCTTCACCGTGGTGTCCGAAGCCGGCTTCGCGGATGGGTCCGCCGCGGAGAAGGCGGACACGCCGGTCGGATTCTCACGGGAGGCGTTCCGCGAAGGCGACCCCAAGCTCGCCTGGTGGGCTCGCCTCGGGCCTCGCTTCGCCGGCTACGCCGACCGGATCCGAGTGCGCTGGACCGACCCGGAGGGCTCGGTGGTCCAGGAGGAGCCCGCCGTCCTGCTGCGAAGGTCGTACATCGGCTCGAGCCTCGGCTTCGACACGGCCGGGGCGCGCCCGACGGGCGCCTGGACGGTGGAGGCGCGACTCGAGGACGACGTCATCGACCGGCGCACCGTTCAAGTGATGCCTTAGAGGACCGCCGGACCCGCAGGGAATCCCTCACCTCACTCGGCGAGGCGGCGCTGGGCGAGGTCGGCCCAGGTGCCGGTGGGGTCGATCTGAAGGTAGCGGCGCCAGTGCTCCCGACCGCGGCGCGCGAGGCCGAGCTTCTCGTACAGGAGCGCGAGGCTCACGTGGGTGTCGGCCTGTAGGGGATCGACCGCGAGGGCCAGCTTGTAGTGGCGCAACGCCGACTCGTTGCGGCCCTCGTCCTCCAGCAACGTCGCCAGGTTGAGGTGCGCCTCCAGGTGCCGGGGGTCGATCTCGATGGCGCGCTCGAAGCAGGCCTTGGCCAGCTTCCGGCGCTCCTGGTTGAAGTAGACGGATCCCAGGTTGCAGTGCGCATCCGCGAACTCCGGATCCGCCGCGATCGAGCCCTCGTAGGCCTCGATGGCTTCGGCGTAGGTCGCGCGCACCGAATCGAGCTTGCAGCCGCGCTCGAACCACTCGAGAGCCCGCTGCCACTCGGCGACTCCGGCCGAGCGCTGCGGCTCGAGACGGGCGACCGCGGCCGGAGCGGCGTCGCCGCTCGAGAAATCGAGAACGATCTGTCCGTCCGGCTGGAGCAGCACGCCGTCGTGTCGAACGACGATGCGCTCCGAGCCCTCGAGCCATACGGAGAGGGCGCCCAGCGGTCGCTCGATCTCGGGAACGCGCTCGCGCAGGTCCCGCATGATTCGCCGGATCCGCCGAATCGGTACCCCCCGGTCGAGCAGCGCGCACACCTTCTTCACCGTCAGGAGATCGCGGAAGCCGAAGGCCGGCCGCGAGTCCACAAGAAGGCTCCGCTCCAGCAGTTCCGTGCGCTCCCAGTAGCGCAGTCGCGCCGGCGAAACCTTACAGATGCGGGCCGCATCGCCGAGGTTGTAGGCGCTCACCGACCGGGAGGGTACACCGCCTGCGCCGACCGCAACCCCCCTC
>JAOTUO010000070.1 GCA_029863845.1 Myxococcales bacterium | reverse complement strand
ACGTACTGTACCCCCGGCAGCGCCGAAGTCGCGTACATGTTGAACCAGGCGATCGTCACAGGCGCCGGGGCACGCAAGAACAAGCCGAGTCTCTCGGGCGTGCTGTAGGCGTTGAGATCGACCAGGATGTCGATTCCGGCCGACTGGATCCGCTCCGCCAATGCGCCGTTGTCCAGGTCGCCGGTAGCGTGGACCTTGTCGTCGCTTTGAGGTTCGTAGCCCGTCAGATCCGAGCCAGCCGGGCTGTCACTGAACAGATGGATCTGGAAGGCTGAACGATCGTGATGATGAATCAGTCCCCAAACAGGTTTCATATAGTTCGTGCCATGGAAGTAGGCCGAGACATAACCGATGCGCAAACGCCCGTTCGCCGCGAGCCGTCCACCAGTCGGTTGCGCCACGCCACTCGATCCCGACTCCGCGCTCAACCGTTGGGCGAACGACTGCCGGGTTTCCAGGATCTCCTGATGCGTCGCGTTCGGGCAACCGGGGATCATGGTCGCGAGAGCCAGCCACGTGATCAGCCGGCCGCCGGTCATCGCTGCCTCGCGCAGGTTCGCAACCGCCCCTTCGAGGTCGCCCAATCGATACTGAACGCGACCGAGATTGTGACGCGCCTCGGCAGCGGTTGAGTCGACCGCCAGACTGTTCTCGTAAGCGCCGATGGCCTGCGCATATTCGCCGACATCCGTCAGCGCGTCACCCGTCTCGCCCCAGACAGCCGCATCGGCGGCGCCCAGTTCGATGAGCCGATCGTACGTCCGCAGGGCCGGCAGATACCGAGCTGCGCGGTGGTAGGCTCGTGCCAGCGGAAGCAGCACCGCCGGCTGATCCGGCCAGCGGTTCGTCAGCGCCGTCAGAATCTCGACGGCTTCCGCCGCGCGATCGCTGCTGAGGCAAGCCAGGGCGGGCCGCAACGCCTCGGTCAGAGCCGGATCGCCTGCGTTGGGCAATGGTCGCTGAGGCGGCACGTTCATGGTATGGCCAGAGCGGCGGGGATCATGCTCGAATCCGCTTGGCCCAGATCCCGGAATTCCTCAATGATTACGGTTGGGACCAGGCTCTCAGAAGGCACCGGGTTGCGAGCTCCTCGACGGTGACAGCAGCGCGAATCTTTTCGCCATACGCCGAGCCGACCCCCTCGTTTTCTCTGATGTTTCTCGCGATGTCGTTCTTCCCGGTGGTAAGCGCGCACCGCGCCTAGCGTTTGAAGAGCTCGCCCACTGCTCCGAGGACGCCGGAGGCTCCCTCGCCGCCGAGCAGGCCGACGATTCCCTCCACGCCACCGGCCTTCGGTTCAAGAGCCGACGACACGAGCGGGACGACCTGCTCGAGCCCGCCCTTTGTGAGCGACTCGCTGATTCCCGCCTTCGAGGCGAAGCCCGAGGTCAGCTCCCTGCCCTTGTCGTTCAAGAGATCTTCGACAATGCCCACGATCATTCCCTTCTTCGCGCGCGACCACGCCTCGTTGTGAGATCCTAACTACATCAAAACCGAGATCGGGTCCAACAACGGTGTTCCTCGAGAGCCAGCTCACGGGGCGCTCCAGTCAACCTATGGAAGCATGGTAGTCCTGTAGCGAGCGGACTTCCCAGCTACCCCGGCGCCGCGCCGCGATGCCCCGGGCAGCCGCGTTGGCAGCGGCCAGCGTGGTGATGTAGGGGACCTTGTACGCGATGGCCGCCTTGCGAATGTACGAGTCATCGTGCTGACTCAGCTTGCCCGACGGGGTATTGATGACCAGCTGGATCTCCCCATTCTTGATTGCGTCCATGATGTTGGGACGTCCCTCGTGCATCTTCAGGACCGATACGGTTGGCACGCCGTTCTCTTTCAGAAAGTCGTGGGTGCCGGCTGTCGACCTGATGTCGAATCCGAGATCGGCGAACATTCTTGCCACCTCCAGCACCATCGGTCGCTCCCCGCTCGACACGGTGATCAGCACTGCACCCTGATCGGGAAGGGACTGCTTGGCCGCCTCCTGCGCCTTGTGAAACGCCAGCTCGAAGGAGTCTGCGATCCCGAGCACCTCACCCGTCGAGCGCATCTCGGGCCCCAGCACCGGGTCCACCTCGGGAAACATGTCGAAGGGGAAGACGGCCTCCTTGACCCCATAGTGCGAAATCTTCTTTCGCACGAGATCAAAGTCCCCGATCTTCTTGCCGAGCATTACCTGGGTCGCGATACGCGCCATCGAGATGTTGCACACCTTCGAGACCAGCGGCACCGTGCGCGAGGCCCGCGGATTGGCTTCCAGCACGTAGACCCTGTCGTCGGCGATTGCGTACTGCATGTTCATCAAGCCCACGACATCTAGCTCCTGGGCGATCTTCCGGGTGTACTCGTAAATGGTGTCGATGTGCTTCTGGGGAATGCTCACCGGCGGCAGCACACACGCCGAGTCACCCGAGTGCACGCCGGCGAGCTCGATGTGCTCCATCACGGCGGGAACGAAGGCGTCCTGACCATCGGCGATTGCATCGGCTTCGGCCTCGATGGCATTCTGCAGGAAGCGGTCGATCAAGATCGGACGGTCGGGCGTCACGCCAACCGCCGCCGCGACATAGTGCCGCAGCATTTCGTCGTCGTAGACGACCTCCATTCCCCGACCGCCGAGCACGTAGGAGGGGCGGACCATCAGCGGGTACCCGATTCGCTTGGCGATCTTCAGAGCCTCATCCAGAGTGCTGGCCATGCCCGACTCGGCCATGGGGATGCCGAGCTTGTCCATCGTCTTACGGAAGCGATCGCGATCCTCGGCGAGATCGATGGTTTCTGGGGTGGTCCCCAGAATCTTCACGCCCGCCTCGGCAAGCTCCTCAGCGATGTTGAGCGGCGTCTGGCCGCCGAACTGGACGATCACGCCCTCGGGCTTCTCCTTTTCGTAGATGCTCAAGACGTCTTCCACCGTGAGCGGCTCGAAGTAGAGCTTGTCCGAGGTGTCGTAGTCGGTGGAGACCGTCTCGGGGTTGCAGTTGACCATGATGGTCTCGTAACCCTCGTCGCGAAGCGTGAAGGCCGCGTGGACGCAGCAGTAATCGAACTCGATGCCCTGTCCGATGCGGTTGGGTCCCCCGCCGAGCACCATCACCTTGCGCCGGCTGCTGGTCTCGGTCTTGTCCGGCGCGTTGTAGGTGGAGAAGTAATAGGCGGCGTTCTCCACGCCGCTAACCCGCACCGTCTCCCAACCCTCGACCACGCCCAGGGCGATCCGTCGCTCGCGAATCTGCTTCTCCTTCAACCCGAGAATCTGCGCGAGATAACGGTCGGCGAAACCGTCCTTCTTGGCCTGAATCAACAAGGCGTCGGGCGGCATCTTGCCCTTGTGCTCGAGGATCTTCTCTTCCAGCTCGACCAACTCCCTCATCTGCTCGATGAACCAGGCCTTGATGTAAGTCTTCTCGGAGAGCGCCTGAACCTCGGCGCCCTTGCGCAGGGCTTCGTACAGGATGAACTGCCGCTCGCTGGTGGGATAGGTCAGCAAGGACATCAGCTCATCGAGCGATTTATCGTTGAAATCTTTGGCAAAGCCCAATCCGTAGCGACCGTTTTCGAGCGAGCGAATCGACTTCTGAAAGGCTTCTTTGAAATGCTTGCCGATGCTCATCACCTCGCCCACGGCGCGCATCTGGGTTCCGAGCTTGTCTTCGGAGCCCTTGTACTTCTCAAAGGCCCAGCGGGCGAACTTCACCACCACGTAATCTCCGGACGGCGTGTACTTCTCCAGCGTCCCATCTCGCCAGTAGGGGATCTCGTCCATGGTCAGACCGCCGGCCAGCTTCGCGGAGATCAGCGCAATGGGAAAGCCCGTCGCCTTGGAGGCCAGCGCCGACGAGCGCGAGGTTCTCGGATTGATCTCGATCACCACCACCCGGCCGGTCTTGGGGTCGTGCGCGAACTGAATGTTGGTGCCTCCGATCACCCGGATGGCTTCTACGATCTTGTACGAATAATCCTGCAGGCGCTGTTGCAGCTCGGGATCGATGGTGAGCATCGGAGCCGTACAGAAGGAATCCCCCGTGTGTACGCCCATGGCGTCGACGTTCTCGATGAAGCAAACCGTGATCATCTGGTTCTTGGCGTCGCGTACTACCTCCAGCTCGAGCTCCTCCCAGCCGAGCACCGACTCCTCGACCAGGATCTGACCGATCAGGCTCGCCGAAATGCCGCGGCTGGCCACGACTCGCAGCTCCTCTACGTTGTAGACCAAGCCGCCGCCGGTGCCACCCATGGTGTACGCCGGTCGAATCACCACGGGATAGCCGAGATCGACGGCAATCTTCTCGGCGTCTTCGACGCTGTACACGGCCGTGCTCAAGGGCATCTCGATGCCGAGCCGGTCCATGGTATTCTTGAACTCGATCCGGTCCTCGCCACGCTCGATGGCATCGAGCTCTACACCGATCACCTGAACCCCGTACTTGTCGAGCACGCCCGCCTTCGCGAGCTGCGAAGCGAGATTGAGCCCGGACTGCCCGCCGAGATTCGGAAGCAGGGCGTCGGGTCGCTCCTTCTCCACGATCTTGGTCATGGTTGCGAGATTGAGTGGCTCGATGTAGGTGATGTCCGCCGTGCCCGGATCGGTCATGATCGTCGCCGGATTGGAGTTGACCAGGACGATCTCGTATCCCATCGCTCTCAGTGCTTTACATGCCTGGGTCCCCGAGTAATCAAACTCGCAGGCTTGACCGATCACAATCGGACCGGAGCTGATGATCATGACCTTGTCGATATCAACCCTCTTTCCCATGGTCCTCTGCTCCCACTCTGAGCTGGATCTTCACGCGACCGCCTCGTGCTGGCGACCTATACCGTCGCTACGTCTGGCAGGAGACGGCATAGCCTGCCCCGGCTCCTACTGGACGGACAAGATCGGAGCGGCGGATTGATTCTGAGAACAGACAAGGGGCTCTTCTTCCCCGCCGTCGGCTTTCCCTACCGGGCGTCGCCGAGCTTCGAGTCCATCCCCGGGTTCTCGAGCCAGGCCGCGATGTCCCTGCCGATTGCCTTGGTGCTGCGTCCGATGATCGAACACGTGCCCTTGAAGCCGGCAAAGGCGCCCCCGGTCGTGAAGCGCTTGGCGCGGAAGGTGCCCACGACGCGCCGTCCCTCGCGAAGGGTCCCCGTCACCGTCATCCACATCGGGCCCGAGAAGCTACCGCCGCCGCCCGCGTGCACCTCGGTAATGGCCAGCTCCAGAACGCGACCGCCCCCGAGTTGATCGACCAGCACGACGTCGGACCCGAACTGGGCGATGTAGCCCGGGACCTTGGTTTCCAGCTGGCACTCGTCTCGAACCGCCTGCCGGACCTCGACACCCTGCGCGTACGGGATCGCCCGCAGCACCCGGGTCTCGGCGCGAGCGCCGGACCCGACGGCGAGCGCGGAAACGGCGACGAAGACCGAAAGCAGGGCGATCCCCTCCCGACGGCATCCTCGGCTCATACGCACCTCCTTGCGCCTCGAAGCCTGCGAAGCGCCCCGATGCGCCCGGCAAGAGTAATCGAAGACGGCCGCCGCGGCTCGCTCGAAGCGCCCAGGCTTCAGTGCCAGAACGGTACCACGGATCGATTGGAACCCGCCGGGGCCCGGTCAGCCGCAGCGCTTGTCAGCCGGCCTGCCCCCAGTGAAGCCAAACGAAGGCCAGGCCAGACAGCGTAAAGCCAGCCAGGAGGAAGGAGAAGAAGCGGACCTCCGAGCGACGGTGGCGCTCGAGCTGCGTGACCAGGAAGGGATCGCTCAGGCTGATGTACTCGCGCCGCATTACAACGACGAAGTATCGGGTTCTACACTGGCTCGGCCGCCTCCCCCCAGTGTGATACCCATAGAAATACACCGCCGTGATCCGAGATGACCAGACCCTCGGCAAAGCCGGCTGTCTACTCGTCCAGGCTCTTCTGCTCGAGGAGTCGATCGACGCGCTGCTCGGACTTGTTGTAGGCGCGCTGAAAGGCGTCGGCTGCCCGATCCGGTGTAGACCGCTCCGCAGGCGCTTCGAAGGCCGAGCTGAAGAAACCGCCAAAGACCCCACCGACCCCCTTGGTATACACCTCGACTCCGACCCAGATCGCGGAGAGGATGACGATTATCGTGAAGAGCCTGCCCACGGCGATACCTCCAACCCGGCGGCACTCGGATACATCGGCTGTTCCGCGGGGGGCATTGAGCAGGCCACCCCGCGCGCCAGGGTTTCAATGCCAAACCGCACCACCGATCGATTGGAGCGCGCTGTCGGCGATCCGCTGCAGCGCCTTTCCGCTACGATCCAAACCATCCGACAGGCGTCCCACAGATGAACCAAGCCACCATCGCCAAACTCGGCAGCCTGCTCCTGCTGGTCCTGGCGGTACTCGCCGTGAGCCGCGGACTCGACCTGGGCTTCTTGCTCGATCCCAAGCGCCTCCAGGCCTGGCTGCGTGCGCAGGGGATCCTGGGACCCTTCCTGTTCATGGGCCTCCTGGCGCTTGCGGTGGTGATGAGTCCCATACCGAGCATTCCCCTGGACATCGCCGGGGGTCTCGCGTTCGGACCGTGGCTGGGCACACTCTACGCCGCCAGCGGTGCCCTCGTGGGTTCCGTGGTGAGCTTCGGCATCGCGCGCCTCCTGGGCCGTGCGCTGATCGAGCGCTCTCTCTCCGGCCACATCAATTTCTGCGGCCAGTGTTCGGACAAACTGCTCACCAAGGCCATCTTCATCTCGCGTCTGATCCCCGGCGTCTCGTTCGACGTGGTGAGCTACGGCGCAGGGCTCACCAAGATCTCGCTGCGCAAATTCAGCCTGGCGACCTTCGTCGGCATGCTGCCGCTCACCTTCTTGTATGTATCTTCGGGCGCGATCCTCGCGATCGGTCAGGGCTTCACACTCACGCTCGGCGCCATCATGGTGGCGCTCTTTTTCCTCCTGCCACGCTGGATCGAACGCAAGAACCTCTTCGGGCTTCGCAAGGCTTTCGAGCACGCCGAAAAGAGCGAGGGCGTGAAGAGCTAGTCGCGTGCCCTGCGCCAACGCGACCGAGTGCGAAGTGTACTCCGGAAGGAGCGACAACGATGCTACGCACGATCGAGCGCTGCCCAACCGATCGGCGACAAGCTGCCGGTCGAGGACCTCGTAGACGCTCTTCTCCGCCAGGTACACCAGGCTGGCGCCAGACTCGAAGACGGCGAAGTCGTCCTCGTCGCGGTCGACGAACCTACCACTTCTCGCCGAAGGGGCGCAGGTCGACCTCGAAGCTCCAGGCCGTACGGTCCTGATGCACCAGGTGGCAGACCGTCTCCGCGATGGCGTCGGGTTGGATGAAGAACTCGTCGGGCCGGTCCTTGAACATCTGGCGCGTCCAGGGGACGTCGATCACCGCGTCGACGACGACGTAGGCCACGTGGATGCCCTGGGGGCCGAGGCTCCGGGCCATGGACTGCGCGAGGATGCGCTGCGCGGCCTTGGTCGGCGCGAAGCCCGCGTAGTGGGCGACGCCCCGCCAGGCCGAGGTGTTGCCGATCACGATGACCGCGCCGCCGCCGGACTCGAGCATCTGGGGCACCGCGGCCTGCCCGCAGTGCAGCAGCGACATCACGTTGGTGCGGAAGGTGAGCTCGAGGGTCTCGGGCCGCAGATCCATGAAGACGTTGAAAGCGCCGGCGGCGGCGTTGTGGATCAGCACGTTGGCAGGGCCGAGCTCCGCGCGGATGCGCTCGAAGGTGCCGATCACCAGCTCCCGCTCTCCGATGTCGACGGCGTAGCCCCGGGCCCCCGGAATCTCCGCCTCGAGCTTCGCCAGCCGCTCCTCGCTGCGGGCCAGCATCACCACGCGATAGCCCTCGCGCGCAAAGCGGCGGGTGAAGGCCGTCCCGTTCCCGGGGCCGACGCCGGCGACCACGCACACCTTGTCGCTCATGGGCGATCTCCTCGGGCGCGCCGCGATCCGGGCTCAGGACTTGCTGGCTTCCGCGCTCGGACGCGCCGCTACGCGCTCGAACCACTTGGTGAGGTTCTCGTTCTTCGGGTCGAGCCGCTGTCCGACGCTCGAGCCGAAGTCGAGGAACGCGAAGAGCAGGATGTCGGCCAGTGTGAAGCGATCGCCCACGATAAACGTGTTGCCGTCCATCTGCCCGTTCAGCCACTCGAGCTTCTCGCGGCCGACGGCCTTGAGATCGTCGGCGGCCTGGGGAATCACGTGGATGCGATCCTTGAAGAGCGCAAGGCCTTCGCCGAAGCGGAAGCCGTTCGCCATGGGCTCGACGATGTTGAGGTCGATGCGGCGGGTCCACATGCGCGTCGCCGCTTTCTCTTCAGGCGTCGCGCCGATCCGCGGCGGCACCGGGTGCTTGTCCTCCAGGTACTCGCAGATGGCGGTGATCTCGGCCAGGTGGCTGCCGTCGTCGAGTTCGAGACAGGGTAGCTGGCCGCTCGGGTTCCTGTCGGTGTAGGGCGCGCGGCGGTTCTCGCCGGCCATCAGGTCGACCGTCTCCATGGGGATCTCGATCCCCTTCTCGGCCATGAACATGCGAACGGTTCGGGGATTGGGGCCGATTCCGGTGTAGAGCTTCATGGATCTTCCTTCGTGGGTGAGGGGTTCGTGGGCGTGGCCCGGGCATTATAGACCCGCGGGGCTGCGGGCGGGCGGGCTATCATACGGGGTGGAGCGCCCGTCCGTGAACTGGTACTTCGCCTACGGCAGCAACCTCGACCCCCGCACCTTCCAGGGGCGGCGACGCATGCGCCCCTGCGAGGCACGGCGCGCGCGCCTCGATGGCTGGCGGCTGGTGTTCGATCTCCCCGTGGGCCGCGGCGAGCGCGGCGTAGCCAACCTGGCCCGCGATGCGGAAGCGACGGTTCATGGCGTGGCCTACCGGATCTCCGATTGGGGTGCGGTCTGGCTCGACCGCACCGAGGGGGTCCCGCGCGCCTACCGGCGCATTGCGGTCGAGCTCGCCCTCGAAGACGGCAAGACGCTGCTGGCGTTCACGTACCAGTCGCCGCGCAGCCGGGCGGACCGGAAGCCCTCGCGGCGCTACATGAACCTGATCCTGCGCGGCGCGCGCCACCACGGATTGCCGGACGCCTGGGTCCGCACCCTGCGGGACTTCGAGCTGGCCGCCGACGAGCGCGATCGCCAGGTCGAGCTGGGGGCATTGTAAGCCGTCAGCCGAAGCACCTTGTTGGACGGCGTGGGAATTCGAAGACGGTTCGCTCGGTTCGGCCGTTCAATGGGTGTCGTAGTAGGCGACGATCCCGGGGTGCCCGCTGAGCCGATCACAGTGCTCGACCAGACGGGGTGCCACGCGGTCGGTCAGATCCGGGGGAACGTGATCGAGAATCCCGGATCGAAGGCTTCGGATCCATACGTAGACCTTCAGGTCGGCGACCGTGAGTCGATCGTCGGCGAAGTAGCTCCCGCCTCGCGCTACGAGCATCTCCTGCAACTTCTCCAGGTACAGGCGCATCGGCCCTTCTACCAGCGTCTCTCGCGCCGCGCGTTTCTCCGATTCGTCCTCGATGCCGAAGGTCGCCACAACTCGGGTGACGACATCCTCTACTGCGTCCATCACCTCGTCACAGCGCGCGGCCTGCAACGGATCATCCGGGTAGAGATTCGCCAGTTTCCCGACGAACCGATTGATGGCATTGGATTGCGTGATCACTTCGCCATCGACTTCCAAAAGCGGAACGGCGTGGAACGGTGTCCGATTCCTGACGGAGGGCCAGTCCGCTACAGGAATGCGATGGTCCTCGAACGGGACTCCCCCGAGAGACATGGCGAGCCGGGCGACCTCGCCACGGCCGCCGTTGAAGTCGAAGTAGCTCAGTTTCAATCTGGACATGTGATTCTCCTTCACGCCGCACAATGTACCGGCGACAAGCTGCCGGCCGCTGACCGTTAGCGACCAGGCCCCACCGTCCGCTGCCAGAATGCTACCAATGTTGTCCGGCGCTATGACCGGTCAGCTGTATCGCCTCGTTGGGCGGCGTCGCGACCTGAGACATCCCTTTCGTACCAGCTCACGTCCCAGTACTTCTCGAACTTCAGCCCCACTTCGCGGAAGGTGCCGGCCAGCGCGAAGCCCAGGCTCTCGTGGAGGGCTACAGAGCTCTCGTTCGGCAGCGCGATACCACCATAGGCCCGATGAACGGTCTTCTCGACCGTGATCGACTCGAGCAGCGTTGCATAGAGCACGCGGCCGATTCCGCGACCAACGAAGCCAGGATGAAGGTAGATCGTCGTCTCTACCGACGGACGGTAAGCGGGCTTCCCTCGAAACTCGGTGCTCGACGCGTACCCCACCGGCTGAGACGCAACCTCTGCAACAAGAAGACGATGAGGACCTGTCTCGGAGAACCGCTCGAACCAGGGGCGGCGCTGATCGACGGTGAACGGGTCGGTGTCGAAGGTGATATGGGTGTCCGTCACGTAGCGATTGTAGATCCAGGTGAGCTCGGGAAGGTCGCTGAGATTGGCGAGCCGTATGTGAGCTGCGCTCAAGCTATCTCCGATATCGCCAACAGGGTCTTGAACCGCGTTCGATGGGTTTATCCTGTAGCCCAATCCGCTCCAGATCAAGCGAGATAGCCTGCGAAGCGGAGTCGCTGGTCGCCGTGTTTGTCGCCCATGTGGGAGCATGGGCTGCGTGGGCTCGCGGCATTCGCGACCGTCGAAACGTGGCGCGACGCGAATCCGACGTCAGGGCCCGTCCGGAGCGAATTCCCTCGACGCCCTGCGCCGTAAGTGACTGGAATTGCTGGTGGGCCGTGAGGGTCTCGAACTCTGGACCAACCAAGGGGTCAGGCTCAGTCAGGCTCAAATCGAAATCTCCTCAAGCTGAAAACGGATCAGTTCTCGGGGATCCGGTCAGTCGCAAGAGTCGATGTCTCCCTAGGAGTTCGATATGGCGTCTCGGGACACCCGCGGAGACGCTAGACTGCGGCGGGGTGCGCCATCGCTGGTCATACGGGGGGGCCGGGCCGAGGGTGGGGGGTCTCCTCCTCGCCGCGCTCATTGTCTTGCTGGCGCCGCTCCGGGGCGAGGGTCAGGAGCCCGCTGAAGGCGTCCCCGCGGCGGCGCCGGAGGCCGCAGCCGAGTCCGTCGAACAAGCGCTCCAGCGACTCGACAAGCGGGAATTCGACCTCGGGCGTGCCCTCGAGTCGACCCAGCTCGACCTCGGCTCGGCCCAGCGCCGCTTCGAGGCCGCCCAGGAGCGGCAGGACGCCGCGGCCGATCCGAGCGAGGTGCTGCGCGAGGAGGTGGCGGCGCGGCGGCTCCAACTCACCAGCAAGCAGCGCGCCGAGGCCCTCATCGAGGAGCGCCTCGACCGCGCGCGCACCGACAAGGCGAGTTGGCGCCGGCTGGACGAGCTCCGCACCCGACGCATCCCGGCCGAGAACATCGCGGAGTGGAACGCCGATTCCGCGGACCGGCTCGAGCAACTGGGCCGCGAGAACGCCGTCAAGCAGCAGCGGCTGGAGGAGCTGCGCCAGGAGCTCGAGTTCACGCGCGAGCGGCGCGAGGAGATGCCCGACGGGAGCGCGAGCGAGCGCTGGGCGGCGATCCAGGCCCAGACCCTGAGGGAGCTGCTGGCTCTCTACGAAGAGGACGTCGAGAGCCTGGTGGCTTCCCGTCTGGTCGAGGAGCAGGTCGCCAACGCCCTTGAACGCCAGAGCCGGGAGCTGCCGCTCTCCGCCCGCCTGGGCGCCATCCTGCACCAGCTGCGCCTCGCGTGGAACTACCAGCTCACCGCCTCGGAGCCCGATCCCATCACCCCCGGAAAGATCGTGAGCGCCATCGCGATCTTCCTGATCGGCTACGCGCTGGCGCGCTTCGCCGCCCGGCTGCTCGGGAATCGGGTCTTTCCCCGCCTTCGGTTCGAGCCGGGCGCCGCTCAGGCCTTCCAGTCCCTGACCTTCTACTTCCTGCTCCTCGTCGTGTTCCTCACCGCGCTACGCATGGTGCAGATCCCACTCACCGCCTTCGCCGTGCTCGGCGGCGCGCTCGCCATCGGCGTGGGATTCGGCAGCCAGACCGTCGTGAACAACTTCATCAGCGGCCTCATCCTGCTGGCCGAGCGCCCCATCAAGCTGGGCGATCTGATCGAGGTGGAGGGCATTCACGGCTCCGTGGAGCGGATCGGTCTGCGCAGCACGCGGGTCCGCACGGGAGACAACGTCCACATCATCGTGCCCAACGCCGCCTTCCTGGAGAGCAAGGTCGTCAACTGGACGCACACCGATCCGAAGGTCCGGGTCACGATCACCGTGGGCGTCGTCTACGGGTCGCCGACGCGCGAGGTGGAGCGTCTGATCCTCCTGGCGCTGGACGAACATCCGAAGATCATGAAGCGACCCGAACCCCTCGTGCTGTTTCGCGACTTCGGCGACAACGCACTGATCTTCGAGACGCGCTTCTGGATCGAGATGCGCTCGATCCTCGATCGTCTGCGAGTCGAGAGTGACGTGCGCTTCCGCATCGATGAACTCTTCCGCGACGTCGACATCGTGATTGCCTTCCCGCAGCGCGACGTTCACCTCGACTCGGTCTCGCCCGTCGAGGTACGGATCGTGAACGACACGGAGAAACAAGATGCTCACGAAACGTAACCCGCCGATCGGAGCGCGGCCGGGCACGCTGGCGATCTCGGCCGACTCTCCGCCGCCGCGCATCCACGTCTTCGACTACGGCCCGGAGCAGATCGTCGAGCGCACCGTCGAAGATCTCGCCGAGATCGAGCGCTACGCCCGGACCGAGACGGCCACGTGGATCGACGTGCGCGGAATGGGTGACGAGGCGGCCCTGCGGCGGATCGGCGAGGTCTTCGGCATCCATCCGCTCGCACTCGAGGACGCGGTGAACGTTCCGCAGCCCGCCAAGACGGAGCTCTACGACGAGCACCAGATCATCATCGCGCGCACCCCGTTGCTGGAGAACGGCGAGCTCTCCGTTCCGCAGGTCTGCTTCCTCCTCGGACGCCACTATCTGATCACCTTCCAGGACCGCTACTACGGCTTCTTCGACCCCGTTCGCGAGCGCATCCGAGCGGGCATCGGTCCCATCCGGATCGCCGGCGCCGACTACCTCGCCTACGCCCTGATCGACATCCTCGTCGACTACTACTACCCCGTGCTGGAGGGCCTCTCCCAGGAGCTCGACGACCTCGAAGAGGTGGTGCTCGTGGACCCGGAACCCAACGACCTCGCCCGCATGCACCACGTCCGGCGCAGCGTCGCGACCCTGCGGCGCGTCGGCTGGCCCCAGCGGGAGACGATCAACGACCTCTGTCGCTCCACCTCCCCGTTCATGGGGGAGGACGCCCGGACCTACCTCCGTGACACCCACGACCACATGTCGCAGATCATGGGCCGCGTCGACTTCTGCCGCGAGGTCGTCGTGGGGCTCATGGACATGTATCTCTCGAACCTGAGCCACCGACAGAACGAGATCATGAAGGTACTCACCCTCATGGCGAGCATCTTCATTCCGCTCACCTTCATCGCGGGGATCTACGGCATGAACTTCGAGAACATGCCGGAGCTCAGGAGTCAATTCGGCTACTTCGCCGTGCTGGCGTTGATGGCCGCCATGGCGTTCCTGCTGGTCTGGTACTTCCGCCGTCAGGGCTGGATCGGCCGCTCGCGTCGCCGCTGATCGCCTTGCCACCATGGCCAGGCCGACCTCGATCCGGTCGGCACCCAGAACCCCGGTGATGATCGGCTCGCGGTCCCCATACAGGATATACCGGCGCGGTTCCCCGGAGGAATCGCGCTTCCCGGCGACGCCCTCAGGCGCCCGAAGCCGGAGCGTCGGCTCCCAGCCCGCGCGCGAGCACCACACAGTCCCCGCACACACGGTAGTCGAGCGGGGGAAGCTCGGAGAAAGCGAAGAGGTCGAGGCGCTCGACAGCCTCCTCGGCCTCGACCCAGGTGGTGCCCAAGATCTGCACGCGCAGGCAGACGCTGCAGATCGCGAGCGGGTCGGACGATCGCGTGACCAGACGGTCGAGCAGCTTGAGAGGCGGACGGACCTGTTCTCGAAGCAGCCGCCCCCTGATCCGCAGCTCCCGCCCTTCTCCTGACTCGATGGCGAGCTGCATGAAGCGAAAGCGGTCGGGCGAGTCACAGCGGAACGGCAGCACGAGCGTGTGCCTTTCATCGCGAACACACCGGAAGATCACCCCGTACAGCTCGCACGTGGCCTCGCCGGCAACGTACTCCCAGAGGCAATGCCCGATCACCGATTCACGAGAAAGCTCGGGCGCGTCGTTCTCGCGGGCAAATCGCAACCAGTCTTCACCGAGCGAGACGACGACGTCGTCACCGTCGATGGTGTAGTCGAAGACGCGCGAGCCAGGCTCCGTCGTCAACCACGGCCTCCAGACGCGGTTTCACACGTGTGTAGTGTGCCAGCCTTGCGCCAGTGGTGTCAACTCTCGAGCGTAACAGGGCCGCAGGTCGTTTCGTGGGGGCTGTGAATTGTCAATACTCGTTCAGCCCGGAACGCTCTCTTGGATCATTGGCCCAATCTGTCCAGACTCGGCTGACGGCTTACGGTCGAAGAGCACGTCGTAGAGCTTCTGGACGCCCGGGGGCGGCCTCGTCGCGTCGGACCTGGCGCAGTCGGGGCATCGGTCGCCCCTCTGGCTGACGACGAAATCTTGCCGGGCCCACGTCCCGCCGCAGGCGAGGCGGTGGTAGCATCGGGCCATGACGACCTCGCAGCCCCCCGTCCAGACCGCGTCCGGCACGCGCAAGCGCACCCGCGCGGGCTTCCAGATGCCCAACTTCACCCTGCCGGTTCCCGACGACGAGCTCTTCGAGCGCCTGGTGACCATGGCGACGCAGGCGGAGCGCTCGGGCTTCGACACCGTGTTCGTGATGGATCACTTCTACCAGCTGCCCATGCTCGGCGACGTCGAGGATCCCATGCTCGAGGCCTACACTCTGCTCGGCGGCCTGGCGGCGCGCACCTCGAGCATCCGGCTCGGCACCCTGGTGACGGGCAACACGTACCGCAACCCCGCCCACGTGGCCAAGATCGTGACGACGCTCGACGTGGTGTCGCGCGGCCGCGCACTGCTCGGGATCGGAGCGGGCTGGTTCGAGCCGGAGCACGTGGGTCTCGGCTTCGCCTTCCCGCCGCTCGGCCAGCGCCTGGACCACCTCGAGGAGGCGCTCCAGGTGATCGTGCCGATGCTGCGCGGCGAGCGGCCCACGCTCGAGGGGCGCTTCTATCGGGTGCACGAGGCGATCAACTCCCCGGGGCCGCTTCAGCCCGACGGCCTCCCCATCCTGATCGG
>JAOTUO010000069.1 GCA_029863845.1 Myxococcales bacterium | reverse complement strand
AAAACCGTAAAATGAGGTCAAGGCCGTAATTCGAGCCAGGAGGAGCTCATGGACCTGTCGCGCGATGCTCTGCTCGACGCGTACCGGCAGATGCGCACGATCCGCGGCTTCGAGGAGAAGCTCGCCGAGCTCGTGACCGCCGGAAAGCTGGCGGGCTTTCTGCACCTCTATGCGGGCGAGGAGGCGGTGGCGGTCGGCGTCTGCTCTCACCTGAGCGACCGCGACATCGTGACCTCGACCCATCGCGGCCACGGCCACTGCATCGCCAAGGGCGTCGACGTGCGGGGCATGATGGCGGAGCTCTTCGGGCGCAGCACCGGTATCTGCAAGGGCAAGGGCGGATCGATGCACATCGCCGACCTCGACCGCGGGATGCTCGGAGCCAACGGCATCGTCGGCGCCGGCATTCCGCTCGCCACCGGCGCGGCCCTCACCGCGAAGCTCAAGCGAAACGGCGGTGTGGCCGTGGCCTTCTTCGGCGACGGCGCGACGAACCAGGGACAGTTCCACGAAGCCCTCAACATCGCGGCCGTCTGGTGCCTGCCCGCAATCTACGTGGTCGAGAACAACGGCTACGGAGAGGCGACACCCACCGAGTTCGTGACGCCGGTGAAAGACATCGCCGAGCGGGCCGCGTCCTACGCGATGCCGTCTGCGGTGGTCGACGGTATGGATTTCTTCGACGTCAGAGCCAAGGCCGGCGAGGCGATCGCGCGCGCGCGCGAGGGCGGCGGTCCGACGCTGCTCGAATGCAAGACCTATCGCTACTACGGCCACTACGTCGGCGATCCGCTCACCTACCGCCGCAAGGAGGAGGCCGAGGAGGTCCGGCAGCTTCGCGACCCCCTCGACCTCCTGGAGCGGCGGGCGGTCGAGGCGGGCGTGGTCGACGCGGACGCCCTGCGCGCCATCGACGGCGAGGTCGCGGCGGAGCTCGAAGCGGCCGTCGCCTGGGCCGAGCAGAGCCCGCTGCCGACGGCCGACGACGTCCTGCGCGACGTCTACGTGAGCGGGTGACGCCATGCCGCGACAGATGCTGTTCGTTCAGGCGATCAACGAGGCGCTCCACATCGCGATGCAGACGGATCCCGACGTGATCCTCCTCGGCGAGGACATCGCCGGCGGCGGCGGCCGCAAGGAACAGGGCATCGAGGAGGCGTGGGGCGGGATCATGGGCGCCACCAAGGGGCTCTACAAGGCCTTTGGCCCCGAGCGCGTCCTCGACACGCCGATCAGCGAGATGGGCTTCCTCGGCGTGGCCGTGGGCGCCGCGGCCACGGGTCTGCGGCCCGTGGCGGAGCTCATGTTCATGGACTTCCTCGGCGTGTCGCTCGATCCGCTGCTCAACCAGGCCGCGAAGCTCCGCTACATGTTCGGCGGCAAGGCGCGCGTGCCGCTCACGGTGCGGACCTCCTCGGGGGCGGGGCTGCGCTCGGCCGCTCAGCACTCGCAGACGCTCTACGGCATCACGATAGCCATCCCGGGGCTCAAGACCGTCTGTCCCTCGACGCCCGCCGACGCCAAGGGCCTGCTGCTGGCGTCGATCCGCGACGACGACCCCGTGGTCTTCTGCGAACCCAAGTCGCTCATGTTCACGGGCGGTGAGGTGCCGGAGGGCGACTACACGGTGCCCCTCGGCGAGGCCGCGGTGGTGCGCGAGGGCTCCGACGTGAGCCTCGTCGGTGTCGGCAAGACGGTGCACATCGCGCTCGAGGCGGCCGAGGCGCTGGCGGCCGATGGGACGAGCGCCGAGGTTCTCGACCTGCGCAGCCTCCAGCCCCTCGACGAAGAGGCCATCCTCGCCACACTCGCGAAGACCGGGCGCCTGGTCGTGATCGACGAGGCGCCGCCGCGCTGCAGCATCGCCAGCGACGTGGCCGCGCTCTGCGTGGACCGCGGCTTCGACTCCCTGAACGCGCCGGTCAAGCGGGTGACGGCGCCCCACGCGCCGGTGCCCTTCAGCCCGACCCTGGAGGATCTGTTCGTGCCCTCGGCGCAGCACGTGGTCGCGGCTGTGCGGTCGATGAGCTGAAGCAGCCCTCACGCGCCGCGCAGGTGGCGGGCGTTGGCGCTCATCCACGCGAGCATCTCCTTGCCGGTGTCCGGCGCGAAGCGGTCCTCGAGGCCGCAGATGCGATCGCCCTCGAAGCGGGCGGTCTCCTCGCCCGCCATCGCCAGGGGCGGGGCATCGCCCGCCCGGTAGGTGACGCGCCAGCGCATCCAGACGTCGCCGTCGCGGTCCTCGGGTCCCTCCAGCGCCTCGAGCTCGCGCGCGTCGAAGCGGCGGTCGAAGCTGTCGAGGAACTTCTTGAGGTGGCGGAATACGGCCTCGCGCCCCTCGTGGCGGCCGGCCAGGGGCCCGTCGCCGATGGTCTCGTAGACGGCGTTCTCGGTGAAGTAGGGCTCGAGCAGCGACCAGTCGTCCTTCTCGAAGACGACTTCGAAGGCGGCGGCGTACTGTGCAAAGCGTTCGACGGGATTCATGGCTCCCTCCTCGACGTGGGGGACCCGATCCTCCCACACCCGAGACGGCGCAGGCAAGGGCGCCGCTGTCGGCGCTAGGATACGGCCTCTCATGACGGGTCGAAGGCGCGAAGCGCTCCTGTTGGCGGTGGTCGTGGCCTGCGCGGCCGCCGCGCGCGGCGAGCCGCCCTATGTCGTCACCGAGGAGCGCGAGCCCTGCGCGGCCCACGACCCGGAGCGCAGCGTCTACTTCGGCGACCTGCACGTCCACACCGCCTTCTCCCAGGACGCCAGCACCCAGGGCACACGCAACACGCCCCGCGACGCCTACCGCTTCGCGCTCGGGGAGCGGATCGGCCTTCAACCCCACGACGCCCGCGGCCGCCCGCTTCGCAGCCTCCAGATCGGCCGCCCGCTTGACTTCGCCGCCGTCACCGACCACGCGGAGATGCTGGGCGAAACGGAGATCTGCAAGACGCCGGGCATGTCCGGTCACGAGTCCCTCGTCTGCCGCCTGTACCGGCGCTTCCCCCGGGTCGCCTTCTTCGTGATGAACGCCAAGACGTCGAAGGCCGACGCCAGCCGCTTCGGATTCTGCGGACCGGGCGGTGTGCACTGCCTGGAAGCGGCGCGCACGCCCTGGCGCGAAGTGCAGGAAGCCGCCGAGGGCGCGTACGACCGCAGCGCCGCCTGCTCGTTCACGACCTTCATCGGTTACGAATGGACCGCGTCGCAGCAGACCAACAACCTCCACCGCAACGTGATCTTTCGGAACGCGCGCGTTCCGGATCTCCCGACGAGCTTCTACGAGGCTGGCACCGCCGAGGCTCTCTGGCAGGCGATCGGGAAGGAGTGCCTCGATCGCGGCGACGGCTGCGACGCGCTCGTCATCCCCCACAACTCCAACATCAGCAACGGTCTCATGTTCCGCACGCAGCGCTCGGATGGCAGCGAGAGCCCGATCACAGCCGACGACGCACGCACCCGCGCCCGCTTCGAGCGTCTGGTCGAGGTGATGCAGCACAAGGGCGACTCGGAGTGCCGCCTGGGCGCCGGCACCACCGACGAGCTGTGCGGTTTCGAGAAGCTCAGCTTTGCGAACTTTCTGCAGAAGTACCTGCCCTTCCTGAGGGAGCCGCCGGATCCGAGGAGCTTCACGCGCGCCGCGTTGCTGGTGGGCCTGCTCCAGCAGCAGAAGCTCGGCGCGAACCCCTTCCAGTTCGGGCTGATCGCCAGCACCGACACGCACCTGGGGACGCCGGGAGCCGTGGAGGAGTACCAGCACCCGGGTCACGGCGGGGCGGGAGCCCCGGCGTCGCAGGCGGTGCCGAAGGGGTTGCCCGACGATCTCGAGTTCAATCCGGGTGGGCTCGCCGCCGTCTGGGCCGAGGAGAACACGCGGGATGCGATCTTCGCAGCGCTGTGGCGGCGCGAAGTCTACGGGACGAGCGGCCCGCGGATCACGGTGCGCTTCTTCGGTGGCTGGAGCCATCCTGCGAACCTGTGCGAGGTGGAGTCCCTCGTGAAGGCGGGGTACGCGGACGGCGTTGCCATGGGCGGCGAGCTGCACGAGCGCGACGCGAGCGGCCGCGCGCCGGTATTCGCCGTGTCGGCGCTCCGCGATCCGGGCACCGCCGCGCGGCCCGGCACGCCGCTGCAGCGCATCCAGATCATCAAGGGCTGGGTCGGAAACGGACGCGCACGGCAGGCCGTGTACGAAATCGCGGGCGACCCCGACAACGGCGCGAGCGTGGACCTCGACTCCTGCAAGGCGAGCGGCCCCGGCGACGACGCCTTGTGCGCCGTCTGGCGCGATCCCGACTTCGACCCAGCCGAGCCGGCCTTCTACTACGCGCGGGTCGTCGAGACCCCCACCTGCCGCTGGAGCACATGGGTCTGCAACGCGCACGCTGTGGACTGCCGCCGGCCCGATTCGGTGCCGTCGGAGCTCGCCCCCTGCTGCGATCCGGGCCACCGCAGAACGATCCAGGAGCGCGCGTGGACTTCGCCCATCTGGTATACGCCCGCGCCGGGGCTCGCTGCTCCCGAGGGAACGGGTTGATGGCGGCCTGGCGGCGGCGACCGACGCTCCACTTCGTGGCGATCGGGGCGCTGCTGTTCGCCGGTGAGGCGCTGCTCGCGTCGTCGTGGGGTCCCGCCGCGAGCGCGCCGGAGCCGCTACGGATCTCCGCGGCACAGGTCGCGGAGCTGCGCCGGGGCTGGCTCGCGCGCACGGGGCGGCTTCCCGATGCGTCGGAGCTCGAGGCGCTGATCGCCGATGCCGTCGATGAGGAGGTGCTCGTCCGGGAGGCGCGCGCGCGGGGCTATCATCGCAGCGATCCGCTCGTGCAGCGCCGGCTCGTGCGAAACCTGCGCTTCGTGAACGATGACCCCCAGCGCAGCGACGCAGACCTCTTCGCGGAGGCCCTCGCCCTGGGCGTGGACCGCACGGATCGGGTCGTCCGCCGTCGCCTGGTGCAGAAGCTGGAGCTCGGCGCTCGCGGCGCGGTCGCGGAGCCGACGCCGGAGGAGCTCGAGGCCTTCCTCGCGCGGCACGCGGAACGCTTCGCGCAGCCGGCGCGCGTGCGACTCTCCCACGTCTTCGTGAGTCGCGACCGGCGCGGTGAGGGCGCCGGGGCCGAGGCGAAGCGGTTGCTCGCGCGGCTCCGCGACGGATCGCTCGGTGCCGCCGAAGCGCGCGACCTCGGCGACCCCTTCCTCCACCCGCGGGACCTCCCGGCCCGCTCGCCGCAGGAGCTCGCCGGGATGTTCGGAGAGGGGTTCGCCCGCGAGGCCGCGCGCCTCGAGCCCGGTCCCTGGACGGGTCCGATCCCGTCGAGCTACGGACTCCACCTCGTGCGGGTGCACGAGTGCTCGCCGCCGCGCCTGCCGGACCTCGCATCCGTGCGCGCCCGGGTTCGCGACGCCTGGCTCGCCGAGCGGGCGGAGGCCGAGCTGGCCGCACGCCTGCGTCGGTGGCGCCCGCGCTACGCCGTCTCGGTGGAGGACGCGGCGTCGTGAAGGCGTTTCCTCGGGTCGTCGGCTGTGTCCTGGCTCTGCTGCTCTGCGCGGCCTCCGCCTCCGCGCACCGGCTGGCGCCGGCGCTATTCGACGTCCGGGAGCTCACCGGCGGAGAGCTTCGGGTGCGCTGGAAGACGTCGCTGCTCCGGCCGACCGGCGCCGATCTTCGCCCCGCGCTGCCGCCGCACTGCGAGCCCTCGGGCGAGCCCGTCGGCGCCGTCGAGGGCGCGAGCGCGAGCCTGCGCTGGAGCGCGGCCTGCGGCGCCGGCGGCCTCGTGGGCGAGACGCTGCGCGTCGAGGGCCTGGACGGGAGCGGGATCGACGTCATCGTGCGCGTCGAGCTCGCCGACGGCCGCCGCATCCAGAGCGTGTTGAGCGGGGACGCCGCCGCGTTCACGGTGCCCGAGCGTGCGCAGAGCCTGCGCGTCGTCGCCGACTACGGGGCTCTCGGCGTCGAGCACATCCTGAGCGGCCTCGATCACCTGCTCTTCGTGTTCGGTCTGCTGCTGTGGGTCCGCGGGCGCCGGCGCCTGATCGCGACGATCACCGCCTTCACCGTTGGACACAGCGTGACGCTCTCGCTCGCGGTCCTGGGAGTGGTCGCCTTTCCCGCGGGGCTGATCGAGGTCGCCGTCGCCGGAAGCCTGCTGGTGCTCGCCGCAGAGCTCGCCCGCCCCGCTTCGGCCGCGCGCTCGCCCCTGAAGCGCCGTCCGTGGACTCTCGCGCTTGCCTTCGGGCTGCTTCATGGCTTCGGATTTGCCGGGGCGCTCGCCGGAGCCGGCCTTCCGGCCGGTGAGATCCCGCTGGCTCTCTTCGCCTTCAACGCGGGTATCGAGACCGGCCAGCTCGCCTTCGTGGCCGCGGTCCTGGTGCTCCGCCGGGCGCTGGGGAGGTCCTTCCCGCGCGCCCCGGTCTGGCTGGCACGGGCGCCCGTCTATGCCATGGGATCGCTCGCGGCGTACTGGTGCTTCGAGCGGAGCGCGGCCCTCTTCTAGCGGCCCGCCGCGCCGGGGCGCTCGAACCAGCTCGACACGCCCCGGGTCCACGCCGGGCCGCTGCCCCAGTGGAGGCGCGTGCGCTTCTGCTTGTGGTCGGGGTCGTACTGCTGGCACGCCGCCGCGTACGCCTTGACGCTGGCGTTCCCCGCCGGCACGGCCCAGTAGTCCTCCTCGAGGTTCCAGAGCCCGTCGCCGGCGTACCCGAGGATCGTGATGCCGGGGAAGTCGATGGTGCCGGTGCCCGAGGGGTGGTCGCGGCGGTTCTGCATGTAGACGATCGCCCGGCCGCCCTCGTCGTCGATGCTGTGCCACTCGTAGGCGGTGTAGAGCTCACAGTACTCCTCCATGATCGGGAGGATCCAGTTGCGGACCTGCTCGCGCCCGTTCATGGTGCCCAGCACGTGCTCGACGTAGAGGACGTCCTCCGTGAAGTTGTTCGCGAAGCCCTCCCAGTCCTCGTTCACCGCGCCGGTCTGCCAGTAGTGTTGGAAGGCGCGCTCGATCTCCTCGCGGCTGAATCTTCCCATACTGCGCCTCGCCTCCGGGTCGTCGGGGCGGCCATGATAATCCCGGATCGCCGGCGCTTTCAACGATTCTGTAAGCTGGTTGGACGGCGCGTCGCTGCAGGGGCAGTTGCGCCGCGCAGTTTCGTTCGAGGAAGGGGAGGGAGCATGGCCGAGAAGGTCACGAAAAGCGACGCCGAGTGGAGCCGTGAGCTCGGGCCCGAGCAGTACGAGGTCTGCCGGCGAAAGGGGACCGAAGCGCCGTTCTCGGGCCGCTACGTCGACTGCAAGGACGACGGCGTCTATCGCTGCGTCTGCTGTGGCAACGCCCTGTTCGGCTCGGAGGCGAAGTTCGACTCCGGCACCGGGTGGCCGAGCTTCAGCGCGCCCGTCTCCGAGGAGGCGGTGACGACCGAGACCGACACGAGCCACGGAATGGCCCGCAGCGAGGTGCTGTGCCGGCGCTGCGACGCGCACCTCGGCCACGTGTTCGACGACGGCCCCGCGCCCACCGGCCGGCGCTACTGCATGAACTCCGTCGCCCTCGTTCTCGAGCGCAGCTGAGACCGGGCGAAGCTTCGCGCCGACCGACGCGACGGCGACGAACGCGGACAAACGCCAGGAGGAGAGATCGGCATGCGCTTCGAGAACAAGGTGGCCGTCGTGACGGGAGGCGGGCAGGGAATCGGCGAAGGCTACGCGAAGGCGCTGGCTCGAGAGGGCGCCGCGGTCGTCGTGGCCGAGATCGCCGCCGAGCAGGGCGAGCGGGTGGCGCGAGAGATCGGCGCCGAGGGCGGCCGGGCGATCTTCGTGAGCACCGACGTCTCGTCCGAGCCGTCGACGCGGGCGATGGGCCAGGCTGCGAGAGAGGAGTTCGGCGGCGTCGACTATCTGATCAACAACGCGGCCATCTACGGCAACATGGAGCTGCATTCGCTGCTCACGGTGCCGCTGGACTACTACGACAAGTTCATGTCCGTGAACCAGACGGGCTGCCTGCTCGCGACGCGGGGCGTGTACGAGTCCATGATCGCGCGCGGGGGCGGAGCGATCGTCAACCAGTCCTCGTCGGCGGCGTGGATGGGGGTCGGGTACTACGGGATCGCGAAGCTCGCGATGCACGCCATCACGCACAGCCTGGCGCGCGAGCTCGGGCCGAAGCACATCCGCGTGAACGCGATCGCGCCCGGGCCCACCGACACCGAGGCCACGCGCAAGGTGGTTCCGGGCTTCATCCGCGACCAGATCCTCGGCGGCATGCCGCTCTCGCGGATGGGCGAGGTGGGCGACATGGTCCACGCCTGCCTCTTCCTGCTCTCCGACGAGGCCAGCTGGATCACCGGTCAGATCCTCGCCGTCGACGGCGGCCAGATCATGCGCGCGTAGGAGGACGAGCCTGGGAGCCCACGCGCGCAGCGCGCGGACGCGATCGCCGGCCGGCGTGGACTCGAAAGCCGGGAACGCCGCCGACGGCTCAGCGCAGGGTCCTCGGGGGCTTCTCATCCAGGTCGAAGGCGGGCACCCAACCGATTGAATCGCCCGAGCCCGGCCGAGCGACCTCGACCCATCCCGAATCCCTGCGGACTGCGCGCACCCGCACTCCGCGATCGAGGCTGCCCACGACCTCGCCGTGTGTCCCGGGCCTGCTGCGAACGTTCAGGCGCGGGGCCTGCACGTAGTACGCAGGACGGTTCCGCACGGCTTCCTGGAGCAGGCGATCGAAGAGCAGGGTTTCCTGGATTCCGGGGGCCCGTCGCGGGGCCGGGCCGAGCGCCGCCGCCCCGGACGCCGGGCGGGTCGGATCGCGGGCCGCGAGGGCGAGAAGCGTCGCCCCCGCCGCCAGGACGGCCGATGAGATCCACCGTCTCCGGAAGGCCGGCACGCGTCGCGCCGGAGCCGGATCGGGTTCGAGTCGTTCGAGAACGCCGCGCTGCGTCGTGAGCCACGTATAGGCGGAGTTGATCCCCTTGATCTTGTCTTCCGCCGCAATCCGGCGCTCGACGTTGGCTTCGAAGCGATCCGGGTGCCAGATCTGCACGAGCCTCCGGTGCGCGGCCTTGACCTGGCCGAGCGTCGCCCCCGGCTCGAGTTCGAGCAGGGCGAGATATCGCCGCGCCTCACGCAGCCTGGCGGGCATCGCGCCTCCCGACCGTTGCGTTCCCGGGTCCGGCTCAGCCCGAGCGCGGGAACCAGCGCGCCGGCCAGAGCTTCGAACGGCAGCGGCGCACGAACTGGGGGCCCGCGATCACAGCCCCCAGCCAGAAGGCTCCCTCACCGGCGGCCACGAACGCGCCTCCCACCGCGACCTTCGTCGCGTAGTCGAGGGAGAGGAACGGAATCCCCAGCAGCCCGATGTACAGGAGCGTGGAGACGGCGACCAGAGCCAGGGCAACCTTCTCGCTTCGCGTCATGGTCTCGACCGGTTCGGGGACAAGCTACCACACCGGCTCACGGCCGGACCCGCGGGACGTAACGGGCCCGACCCGTCGAGCCTTCCCGTAGCGCTGCTCGAAGTACGGCGGCGCTTCCGGTACCGAATGCCAGGCTCATCGCGTGTGCTCCCGCGTCCGATGCCGGCGCCTACTGCACGTAGCCCAGGGCCTCGAGCCGGTTCAGGGTCTCGGCGTCGTCGGAGGGCGCCGGCGTCGCGGGGGCGACCGCGGAACGCGACAGAGTTCGCAGCGCCTCCTCGAAGCTCTCGCGCATCCCGGCGAGCCGCTCCGGCTCGCTCCGCTCCAGACTCCGGATCTCTCCGGGATCCTCGCGCAGGTCGTAGAGCTCCTCGGATCCGTCCGACACCCGCCTCAGGTATTTCCAGCGCAGGGTCCGGGCTCCCAGGTACTTCTCGGGGTAGCGATCGGAGTTCTCGATCACGAGCGGAGGTCGGCCTCCGGGGGGCTCGAAGAGATCGGTGCCCGGCGCGCCCGCGTCTACCGGCGCATCGAGCAGGGCGAGCAGGCTCGGGAGCAGGTCGAGGTGGCTCGCCAGATCCGGGACGACCCCTCCTGCCCTCTGCTTCGGCAGCTTGATCATCAGGGGCACGCTCAGGCTCGGCTCGTAGGCGAACCAGCCGTGCTCGAAGTACAGGTCGTGCTCGCCGAGGCTCTCGCCGTGATCCGACGTGAAGATCACGAGGCTGTCGTCGTAGAGATCGCGCTCGCGCAGGAAGGCGAGCACCTCTCCGAACGCCGCGTCCACGAAGCGGATCTCCGCGTCGTAGCGAGCCACGTACACGGACAGGCGATCTTCGCCCTCCCGCTGCTGGTAGAGTGGGACCGCCCCCAGCAGCTTGTTCGGAGTGCCGCGGGCCGGCGGCGTGGCGTCGAGGACGACCCGCTCGTCGGAGCGGGCCCACTGGTCGTCGATGAAGATCGCCTCGAACTCCCGGGGCGGTGCGTAGGGGCCGTGCGGATCGATGTAGTGCAACCACGCGAAGGTGGGTTCGTCCCAGGGCTCGCGCCCCCAGCGGAAGAAGCTTCGATTCACGTTCCGGACCCCGTCCCGTTGTGGGCTGAGCTCGTAGACCTCGAATCCGCGCGCGAAGCCCATCGACTCTCGCAGCACGGGATTGCTCACGAAGGCGGCGGTGCGATACCCGAGCGTCCGAAGCCGTTCGGCCAGCGTGGGAATCTCCGCCGGCAGCGCCGCGAAGTTGGCTCGGACGCCGTGTTCCCGGGGGTGTCGCCCCGTGAACAGGGTGGCGAAGGAGGGCCCGGTCTTGGGAATCACGCTGGTCGCCTGCGCGAAGTTCCACGACTCCCCGGCGAAGGCGTCGATGTTCGGCGACGTGTGGCGCGGATACCCGTTGACGGACAGGTGGTCCGCCCGCAGCGCGTCCGCCGTGACGAGGACGACGTGCGGCCGCGAGGGCTCCGGCGCGCAGCCCGCCGCGCCGACGAGTCCGAGCACGAGGACATGGACGCCTCGCCACCAGAGGGAGCCTCGCGGTTGCTTCGCTTCCTCCCGCTCGTGTTCTCCGTCGCTCACTCGGCGCCCCGCGGCCGTTGCCGGCGGAGGGTACCATGCTCCTCAGGGGCTTCGTGACCGGCCCGGTGAACGCGCGCCCGCGAGCGTAGAACGCCTCGGATCCGTGTGAGACAATAGGGCCGTGCCCACGTTCGAAGAGATCGAAGCGCAGCTCACGGGGCCCGGGGGGCCCTTCGAGATCGTCGAGGAGACCGTCCTCGGCGAGCGGACGCCCGTCTTCAAGGAGCGTCCTCCGAACCTGCGGGCCATCCTCCAGCAGTCGGCGGGCCACGGCGACAGGGACTACATCGTCCTGGACGACCTGCGCATCAGCTTTGCCGAGCATGCCCGGATCGTGGCGTCGGTGGCGAAGGCGCTGCGCGAGCGCTTCGGGGTCGAGAAGGGCGACCGCGTGGCGATCCTGGCCGCCAACTGCCCCGAGTGGGTGATCTCGTTCTGGGCGGCGATCAGCCTCGGCGCGATCCCGGTGGGTCTCAACGGCTGGTGGGCCGGTGACGAGATCCGCTACGGCGTCTCCGACTGCGACCCCAGGCTGCTGATCGGCGACCGCAAACGTCTCGCGCGCGTCGACGCCTGCGACCTGGGCGTTCCCGTCGTCGAGATCGAGTCGGAATTCGAGAAGCTCTGGCACCACGATCTCGGGGCGCCGCTCTCCGACACGCCCATCGACGAGGACGACCCGGCCAGCATTCTCTACACCAGCGGCACCACCGGGCGACCCAAGGGCGCCGTCAACACGCACCGCAACATCGTGTCCCTCTACCGGATGCAGCTGTTCCACGGCCTCCGCATGCTGCTGCTCGACGCGGGCGAGGGCGGCGAGGTGCCCCCCGGTGCGGCGAGCTGCGCGCTGGTCAACACGCCGCTCTTCCACGTCTCGGGGCTCTACGCGGGGGCCGTGACGATGCTGGCCACCGGAGTGAGGACGGTCTGGACCGTCGGGCGCTTCGATCCGGTGAAGACGATGGAGATCATCCAGCGCGAGCGCGTCACGAACTGGGGCCCCATGGGCGCGATGATCCCCCGGGTCGTGTACCACCCCGACGTGGAGAGGTATGATTTCTCCAGCCTGCGCAACGTCGGCTCGGGCGGCGCCCCCATCAGCCGCGAGCTTCAGGAGCGCATGCGCGAGGTTTTTCCCAACATCCGCGGCCAGATGGGGCTGGGTTACGGGCTCACCGAGTTCACCGCCCTCGCGACGATCAACTCCGGCGAAGACCTCGTGCGCCACCCGGATTCGGTGGGGAGGCCGCTTCCCACCGTCCAGGTCGAGATCCGCGGCGCCGACGGTCGCCCCGTGCCCGCGGGCGTCGAGGGCGAGGTCCACCTGCGCGGGACGCTCGTGATGAAGGAGTACTGGCGCAATCCCGGTGCGACGGCCGAGACGATCCTGCCGGGACGCTGGCTTCGCACCGGCGACATCGGGCGTTTCGAGGAGGAGCGCCTCTACATCGACTCGCGCAAACGCGACCTCATCCTGCGCGGCGCCGAGAACATCTACCCGGTGGAGATCGAGCAGTGCCTCGAGCGCTTCCCCGGCGTGCGCGAGGCGGCGGTGTTCGGCGTGCCCCACCCGGAGCTGGGGCAGGAGGTCAAGGCGGTCGTCGTGCCGGTCGAGGCTGCGGGCATCGATTCGCGGGATCTCCGGCGCTTCGTCGCCGACCGTCTTGCCTACTTCAAGGTGCCGGCGCGCTGGGAGGTGCGACTCGAACCCCTGCCGCGCAACGCCGCCGGCAAGGTCCTGAAAAACGTCCTCAGCGGCGACGCCGAGAACCGGTTCGTCGAGGAGTAGGCGCCGGAGGAAATCGCCCGTGAGTCACGCATCCCGCCTCGTCGATCCGTCCGTCTCGCGAAGCCCCATACCCCTCGAGGCCCGGGACCTCGCCAACGTCTGCGTGCTGTGCAGCCACAACTGCGGCATTCGCGTCGACGTCGAAGGCGGACGCATCGCCGCCGTCCGCGCCGACGAGACCAACCCCATCACGCGGGGCTACATCTGCAACAAGGGCTTCGCCGTCCGGCATTACGTCGATCACGCCCAGCGCGTCCAGCACCCGCTGCGCCGCCGCCAGGATGGCGGGTTCGAGCGGATCTCCTGGGAGACGGCGACGGCGGAGATCGCGCAGAGGCTCGGCTCGATCCGGGAGCAGCACTCGCCCCGGGCGATCGGACTCGTCGGGATCGGGGGGCAGGCGAACCACATGGACGCGCCCTACGGCCTCACCTTCCTATCGGCCCTCGGGTCGAAGCGCTGGTTCAATGCCCTGGCGCAGGAGAAGACGCAGCACTTCCTGATGGACCAGTGGATGTTCGACGCGTCGCCCGCGACCTTCTTCCACCCCGACCTCGCGAACGCGCGCTACGTGCTGGTGATGGGGACGAACCCGCGCATCAGCAACCGCGGCCACAACGCGAACGACACCTTCCCGCGGCTCGCCGCGGACGCGAGCCGCACCGTGGTCGTGGTCGATCCGCGCGAGACCGAGACGACGCGCCAGGCCGATGTCCATCTACGGGTCCGCCCCGGCTCCGACGCCTACCTGCTCCTCGGCCTCGCGGCGACGCTCGCGTCGACCGAGGGCTGGGTCGACACGGACTTCCTGCGCGAGCACACGCGCGACTTCGAGGCATTGCGCGGCGCGCTCGCCGACGTGGACGTCGCGGAGATGGCGCGACGCTGCGGCCTCGAGGTCGCGCAGATCGTGGAGACGGCTCGCGGGTTCGCGAGCGCGGAGTCGGCCACCATCATGTTCGACCTGGCCGTCGAGCAGACGCCCTTCTCGACGCTGGTCTCCTATCTCATCCACGCGATCGCGACCCTCACCGGCAACGTCGGGCGGCCCGGCGGCAACATCTTCGTCGAATCGGGGACGCCTCCGGAGTGGAGCCCGGCGCGCTTCGACGAGCCCGAGCGCGCCCTCGCCTCGGGCATCCGCTCGGTCTCCGCCATGGGCGGCTTCGCCATGTTCTCTCCCACCCTCGTGCCCGAGGAGGTGCTGGTCGATCACCCCGAGCGGCTGCGCGCGCTGATCGTGGAAGGGGCGAACCCCTATCTCTCCTACTCCGACACCTCGCGCTGGCGCGAGGCGCGCGAGCGCCTCGACCTGCTGGTGGTGATCGATCCCGCCATGACGGAGACGGCGGCGGCGGCGGACTACGTGCTGCCGACGCCGTGTGGTTACGAGAAGTGGGAGTGGGCGGGTTTTCCGAAGGGCTATCCGGAGGTCTGCGTCCAGCTGCGGCCGCCGGTCGTTCCGGGGCCACCGGAGGCGCTGCCGGAGCCCGAGATCTACACGCGGCTCGCCGAAGCGATGGAACTCGTTCCCGAGCCGCCGGCCAAGCTCTTCGACCTGGCCGAAGGCGCGCTCGAGCCCGAGGGCGCGGCGGCGTTGCTCGCGGAGATGCAGTCCGCCTCCGCCGGGAGCAGCGCGGCGCCCCTCTTCTGGGGCTACCGGACCCTCGGCCCGCAGCTGCCGGCGCCCTCGCTCTTCTCGATCTGGGCGCAGTGTCACACGAACGCGTTCGCGCGGCGCGAGTCCGTGCTGCGCACACTCGGCGAGGCGTGGCGTGAGAGGACTCCCTTCGAGATCGGGCACGAGCTGTTCCGGCGCATCCTCGATCACCCGGAGGGGGTCGAGATCGCGCGCGTCGCAACGGAGACGAATCTCGAGGACCACGTCGGCTGGGAGGACGGGCGCGTGCGGCTGGCGCCGCCGGAGATGCTGGACGAGATCGCGCGCGCGATCGCGAACGATCTGCCGCAGGATCCGGATCACCCCTTCGTCCTCGCCGCAGGGCTGCGCACGCGCTGGACGGCCAACACGATCCAGCGCGATCCCGCCTGGCGGAAGGGGCGCGGCCCGCACTGCCCCCTCCACGTCTCGGCACACGACGCGAAGGCGCTCGGCGTTTCCGCCGGAGATCGCGTGCGCGTGTCCACGCGCCGCGGCGCCGTCGAGCTTCCGGCGGCGATCGACGCGAAGCTTCAGGCGGGGCACGTCTGGATCCCCAACGGCTTCGGCATGGCCTACCCGAGCGGGGACGGCGGGAAGCTCGCGGTGCAGGGCGTGAACACCAACGAGCTCATCGATGCGCGCGATCGCGACCCGATCACCGGCTGCCCCCACACCAAGTACACGCTCTGCCGCGTGGAGAAGATCGGGGCGCCGGCCCGCTAGGGGCGCCGGGCCGCGGTCGTCGGTACTTCCCCGCGGGGCCTACGACCGCTCGACGACAGCCGGTACTTTCTATACGCTACGTATCGTATACTTTCTCCCCCGCCGCCGGCCGGTCGGCGGCCCCAGGAGGACGGAGCCGTGGATTTCGAGTTTTC
>JAOTUO010000365.1 GCA_029863845.1 Myxococcales bacterium | reverse complement strand
CGACCACCTTCTCCGCCTGAGAGCCGAGATGAGGCTTCCGGGTCGAGCCTGGCTCGAATTCGAGGTGTCGCCCACCGATCGCGGGAGCACGCTTCGGCAGACTGCCGTCTTCGATCCCAGCGGGCTGCTCGGTCTCGTGTATTGGTACGGGATCTATCCGCTGCACGCGGCGGTCTTCCGCGGCATGCTGGACGGGATCGCGCGAGCGGCGCAGCGCAAGGGCCGCGGCCGCGACGCGCCCCCCGCCTGACCCCGAGCCCGTGAGGGTCACTCTCGGAGAGCGGTCCAGCCACGGCGGATCCGATTGCGCCACGGCCCGGCTGCGGTCACCAGCGCCGCCGACCTACTCGACGTACCCGAGCTCACGGAGTTCCTCGAGGACCTGCTCGTGCACGTCGAGCCGGTCCTTCTCGGTCTGGAGCGCGAAGTTCCGCCGCCGCCGCTCGTCCTTCCCGCGCCGGATGCGGTCGAGGACCGCGCGCATGCGGAGGACGACATCCGGACGTTCGGCCGCGAGATTGCGCCGCTCGCCGGGATCCTCGGCGAGGTCGTAGAGCTCGGTGCTGCCGTCCAGCTTCGCGATCAGCTTGTGGTTACCGTCGATCAAAGCGTCCACGCCCCGGGTCAGTCCGCTCGGACTCGACAGGTAATGCGCGTGGCTCGGTGCCTCGTCCTCGGGTCCCCCGCGCAGCAGTGGCGCGAGACTCCGACCCTGCGGGTCGTTGAGACACTCCACCGCCATCAGGTCGCGGAGGGTGGGCATCAGGTCGACCAAGGAAACGGATTTATGCACGCGCTTCCCCCGCGCGATGCCCGGGCCCGCGACGATCAGGGGCACGCGGCTCAGCTCGTCGTAGAAGGAGACGCCGTGCAGGAAGGCCCCGTGCTCTCCGAAGCCCTCGCCGTGGTCGGAGGTGAAGACGACGTAGGTGCTCGGCCGGAGTTCCGCGGCGTCGAGTGCCCGCATCAGGTCCCCGAATTTCTCGTCGACCCGCTCGACCTCTGCGAGGTACAGACGCCGGAGCACCTCCAACTCGTAGTCCGACATGCGGGGCGCGTGATCGCGCAGGCTCATCGGAAGCCGGTGGCCCAGGCGAGTGTAGAAGTCGAGAGGCTGTCTCAGACGGGAGCGATCAACGTCGAGCCGGTCGACGACACCCGGCGCCTCGTAGGGAGCGTGCGGATCCATGACCCACTCGAGGAGGAAGAACGCGGTCCCGTCGTGGTCCCGCAGGTACTGGGCCGAACCGGCGACTCCCGCGAAGCTCGCATCGACGGCGCGCGTCGGCTCGGGAAGCCGCTCGAAGCCCTGGAGCGCGTTCGTCTTCGCAACGATCGGACTTCCGGAGCCGAAGCGCACGTCGTAGCCGCGCGCCCGGAGTGCCTCGGCCAGCAGCACCTCCTCGTCGCTCACCCAGTACGACTCACCGGATTCCCCGAGGTTGGCGTACGCGGTGGGGTAGTTCCCCGTGAAGATCGAGACGGCCGAGGGCGGAGTCCAGGGGCCGTTCGCGTGGGCCGCCTCGAAGAGCACGCCGCGTTCCGCCAGGCTGCAGATGTTCGGCGTATGGGCAGGTCCGCCGTAGCAGCTGAGGGCGTCCGCCCGCAGCGTGTCGGTGACGAAGAGCAGCAGGTTGGGAGGGGATGGCGCCGGTTGGCAGTGCGAGAGGCCCAGAGCGCAGATCGCGGCGAGCAGACGGCGGAATCGGGTTCGACCCGGGAGACCCGCGGGGCTCTCGTCGGAGACCCATCCGTGCGAAGGCTGGGCCGCCGGCGCACTCGCGGGCGCGGTGATCACGGGAGCGCGCCGCTGGCGGCCGCGCTCTCGCGTCGGATCCGACTCCAGCGCAGGGGCGACGCGAGCTGGCTCAGGTAGTCCATGGGGAAGGCGTCGAGGCCCGCGATCCCGGTGTCCTCGGGCGGCTCGCGGTCCTTCGGCAGGTAGCGCGTGCCGAAGACCACGTCCCAGACGATCAGGTTCTGGCCGTAGTTCGTGTTGGACTCGGCGACGCGCCGCGAGTGATGCCAGCGGTGGAGCTGGGCCATGCTGAAGATCCAGTTCAGGGGGCCGAGGCGGATTGGCAGGTTCGTGTGCTGGAAGACGCCGTGCACCCCGGAGACCAGCACGAAGAGCGCCAACACCTCGGGCGCGGCGCCCAACGCCACCAGCGGGACGAACGGCGCGTAGGTCGAGATCGCGAGGTCCACCGGGTGGAAGCGCACGGCGTTCAGGAAGTAGAGGCGGGGCGCGCTGTGGTGCGTGGCGTGAAAGCGCCACAGGATCTCCCACTCGTGGGCCCAGCGGTGGACCCAGTACATGAAGAACTCGCCCACCACCAGCGCCAGCGCGAGCTGCGGAACCAGCGCCCAGTGCGCCGGCCAGAGCTTCGGGCTCACGTTCTCGGAGAGCACGCCGCCGATGGCGATCCCCAGAGCCAGCATGGCGGGTCGCAGCAGCGACACCGTGAGGCCGCCCGACACGATGAGGTGTCCAAGGTCCACGGGCACGTCGCCGCGGGAACGGTTCCAGGCCGGGTGGTAGGGCAGCACCCGCTCGCAGAGCATCACGAACAGGTAGGCCACCACCGTGGCCGGGACGAAGGCCACGGCCGGGTCGAGCCCCCGCTCCAGGAGCACGACGGTGGCTCCGACCGCCGCGCTCAGGACGATCGGAAACACGGCCATGGAGAAGAGCGTTCGGACCACCGTGCCTCGCCCCCGGCTTTGCGCAGCGGCCGGGCCGCCGGCGTTCCAGTGTAGCCGGCGCGCTTCACAGCGGGGCGTGGCGCGGTCGACGGGCCGACACGGCCTCTCGTCGTGGCGCGGCCTCAGCTCCGGTCGCGCGGGGCGCGCGCCGCGGCGCGGGCGCCGGCGGCCGCCAGGGCCAGGCCGAGCGCGGCCAGCCCGAGCGGGGGCAGGACGGGCACGGCGGCGCCGGGGAACGACAGCGGGTCGTTGGGGTCGGTGCCGGCGGCCACCTCGACCGCATCGTCGAAGCTGTCGCCGTCGGTGTCGGCCTTGGCCGGGTCGCTTCCCGTGTTCGTGGGGCTGACGAACACCCCCGTGTTCGTCTCGACGCCGTCGAGCAGCGTGTCCTCGTCGCGGTCGACGCCCATGCGCTGCCCGGACCCCGGCGGTGCGCAGGTGTAGGTGAGGGGTCCCTCCGAGGTGGCGAGCGCGCGGAGGCTGGCGTCGCTGATGGTGCCGCCGAGGTCGTCCAGGAAGTCGCCGCCCGGCAGCCGCACCCAGCCGCGCGCGACGCCGCCGACGCTGCCCTTCACGACCAGGTCGCACTCCGTCACCGCGCCCCCCAGCATCAGCGACGTGAAGCCGGTGCCGGCGCGCGTGTCGAGGAGTGAGACGCGGGGGTCGGCCGCGGGAGTGTTGGCGCTCGTGAGCGTCACCTGCTGGCCGACGACCGGCGCGAGGTCGCTGGGGAAGGCGAGTGAGAACTGCTCGAGGTCCCGCTCCTGCGCGTTGTTGGTGCTGAAGACGGGCGCCTCCAGGAAGTTCTTCACCGTGTCGATGCTGCCGTCGTGGAGGAA
>JAOTUO010000364.1 GCA_029863845.1 Myxococcales bacterium | reverse complement strand
GCGCCCGCGCAGCGAGCCGCAGGCGAGCGAAGGCGGGCCCCCGGAGTGGCAAGGGCGCTGAAGGCGCCCGCGCAGCGAGCCGCAGGCGAGCGAAGGCGGGCCCCCGCAGTGGCAAGGGCGCTGAAAGCGCTTTCGTGGGTGGGCGCGGCCGGGGCCGAGGGGGATCCCTCCGCGAATGGCTCGGCAATTTCTTGGGGGGCTTCGTTCGCCTTCGGCTCACTGCGCGGCGGCTGCGCCGCCTTGCGAAGAGATTTCGGCCTGCGCTTGATTTCGCTGCGGGATCCCCCTCGGCCCCGGCCGCTTGCGACGCGCCTTCGGCGTCGGTGATTTCCTACACTGGGCGTGATCGGGATGGGTTCCGGGGACTCGCGACGGGGAATGGGGGCCGGTGCGGTGCTCGCGGGCGCTGCGCTCGCGGCCTACGCCGCCACGGCGGCGCTGGTTCCGCTGGACAACAACGACATCTGGATCCACCTCACGACGGGCGGGCTGATCCTCGACGAGGGCGCTGTCCCGCGCGTGGACCGCTACTCCTTCACGGCTGCGGGCAATCGCTACGTTGCGCACGAGTGGCTGGCGGCGGTCCTGTACGCGACGGCCGAGCGGGCGGCCGGCATACCGGGTGTCGAGCTCGTCGCCAAGCTGCTGCCCACGCTCGCGATCGCGGTGCTGTTGCTGGCGGCCGTCGCCGCGACGCGGGCACCGTGGGGGCTCGCGCTGCCCGTTCTCGTGCTCGCACTCACGGTCTTGCGCTACCGGGTCCTCGCCCGGCCGGAGCTGCTCGCGCTGCCGCTCCTGCTCGCCATGCTCGCCCTGCTGTACCGCGACATGGAATCGGCCCGCGCGGGCCGGCGAACGCGGGCCGTATACGGGCTCGTCGCGCTGGAGGCGCTGTGGGTGAACCTGCATGGCTCGTTTCCGCTGGGGATTGCGCTGGTCCTCGTATTCGCGGCCGCGGAGGTCGCGCAGCGGACGCTCGCGCCGCGGGACCGCCGCGCGCGCATCGCGCGTGCGGCGGGCGTTGCCGTCGCTGTCGCCGTCGCGGCGTGGCTCGCGACGGTCGGCCCCCAGGCTTTCGGGCTCGCAGCGGCGGCCGCCGTGGTCGCGGTCGCGCTGCTGTTCGCGGTCGACGGCCTCCGGCCGATCTTCGACGACGCGCCGGCGGCGGGCCAGGGAGCGCTGCGACTGCTGGGCCTCGCCGTCGCGATGACGGGCGCCGCGCTCCTGAATCCGCTCGGCGCCGAGATCTACGCGTTTCCGTTCGAGTTCACGGCGACCCAGAACCTCATCACGAGCAGCGTGAACGAGTGGAAGCCGCTGCTCGGGACCCGTCACCTGGACGGGTCGCTCCACCTGGTGAGCTACTGGATCTTTGTCGCAGTCTGGTTCGCCGCCCTCGCGATCGCCGCCTGGCGCCGCCGCCTGGGGAGGCTGGAGGTCGGCCTGCTGCTGGCGTTCGGCCTGCTTCCGCTCCGCCACATCCGCTGGACCGTGCTGTTTGCCCTCGTCAGCGCGCCGGCCCTGGCGGCGCTTCTGGGCGCTGCCCGCGCGCCGACCCGGCGCCCCGACGGCGTGTCCCGGGCAACCGGGCTCGCGCTCGCGGGGGGCGGCCTGGCCTGTGTCGTCCGGGCGGCCGCCAGCGCCGGCGCAGCGCCGTCCGACGCCTGGCTCCTCGGCGCACTGGTCGCCGCCGCCGCGGCGCCTGCCGCAGCGCTCGTCCTCTCGGCGCGCCCGTCGCTCACGCTGCACGGGGGGACGGCGGCGGCCGGTTTCGCGGCGCTCGTCCTCACGGCCCTCGCGGGTCTTCACGGGATTCCGACCATGGCCGGGATGACGCCGCGCCAATGGTCCGGCGACGGCGTCGGGCCGGGCCACGGCCCGTCGCGGCAGGGCATGCGGGCGACCGAGTTCCTGCGCGAAGCGGGAATCGGCGGTCGCCTGCTCACCGAGTACGAGTGGGCGGGCTACGCGATCCACCGGCTCTGGCCGCGCGTGACCGTCTTCATCGATTCCCGCAGCGAGGTCTACGGCGAGGCGTTGCTGGCGGAGTTCCGCCGCATCAAGAAGCTCGAGGGCGCGGCCGGACCGGCCCTCGACCGCCACGGCGTCGAGCTGGTGCTCGTGGGCCAGCGTCCCTACCCGGTCGTGTCGACACGCAACCAGGAGCTGCTCCGCGTCCTCGAGGACGATCCGCGCTGGGGCTTGTTGTACGTGGACGATCGATCGGTGCTGTATGTGCGACGCGATCTCGCCGGCGATCTCCCCGCGCTCTTCGATCGCTTCGCGCCGCGGCGCTTCCACCCGGACGACCCGTACCTCGCCGACCCGGAGCTCGAGGCGGAGCTCCGGCGCGCTGTCTTCCGCGCGCCGGACTCGGCGTTCCTGCGCTTCGCGCTCGCCGCGGCGCTGCGGGCGCAGGGGCGCCGGCGCGAGGCCCTCGCCGAGCTCAGCGAGGGCTGGGCGGCGAACCCCGCGTACGCGGCGGTGCCGCAGCTCGCGGGCGAGATCGCCGTCGCCGAAGGGGACACGGCCCAGGCGCGCCGCTGGTTCGAGCGCGCAGTCGAGGCGGCGCCGAGCTGGCCGCGCCCGCGCGTCGCGCTGGGTTCGCTCTCCCGGTCGGCCGAATGACCCGGCTGCGCCTCAACCGCTCGCCCACGCAGGCCCTCGTCTGGTTCTGGCCGTTCCTGAGCCTCCCGCGCCTGTGGTTCTTCGCGACCTCGTCGCTGCCGGAGGGCTCCGCCCCGCTGACCCACGTCGCGCTGCCGCTGTTGGTGGGATTCCTGCGCGACGGACTCCTCGTCGCGGCCCTGCTGCTGGCGATCCAGCTCTTTCAGCGACTCGGCGCATGGCGATGGATCCCGGCTCGTGTGCGCCGGGGCGCCGGGGCGGCCTTCCCCTTCGCGCTGGCCGGGCTGCTCGCGGTGCTCTTCGCGGAGATGGAGTTCCTTCGCTACCTGGGCTTCCACTCGACGCTCGAGCACACGCCTCTGGTGGAGGACTGGGGGCGCCTCCGGTCGTCCGTCGCGCATTCCCTGGGGCCGCTGTGGCTCCCGGTGTTGCTGGTGGCGGCGGCCTTCCTCGCGGCGACCGCCGCGCTGCCGCTCGACGCGCTCGAACGCTTTCTCGGCACGGGACGGGGCGTCCTCGTCTCCGGTGCGGTCGTGGCGATGGGCGTGGCGGCGGGCCGCATTCCCGCGGCCGACGCGCTCGTCGCGCAGGCGTCCGAGAACTACTTCGTGTCCGTGATCGACGGCGCCGTGGGCGGCGACGACTGGAGCGGCGGCGGCGGGCGCCCGATCGCGGAGATCCTGGACGCCGAGCCGCTGGCCGACCCCGCCGTGGCGACGCCTCCTTGGCGCAACTTCGACCCCCGCTATCCCCTGGTGAAGGCGACGGATCACCAGCTGTGCCGACTCGGAGGGATCGACGCCGTCGCGTGTACCCGCGACGCCGACGGCGACGGGTACGCCCTCGCCGCGGACTGCAACGACCTCGAGGCCGGCATCCACCCGGGGGCCGAAGACGTCCCGCGCAACGGGATCGACGA
>JAOTUO010000363.1 GCA_029863845.1 Myxococcales bacterium | reverse complement strand
GGCATGGTGCGAGCAAGCCAGGCGGCGGGGGAGGTGCAATCCAGGGAACATGGAGGCGTGTTCCTGCTCCAGGCCGACCTGGTGCCTGCGCGGGACCAGATCCTCCTGGGAGCGGCGGCTCGACTCGTGGTTCTCGCCCACCGGGGCACGCTGTCCGAGCAGGTGGTCCGGCTGGAGCGGGCGAGACCCGGTCCGGTTCCGCCGCGGCTCCGCTCGCCGCGCGAGACGGTCGAAGCGGTTTCCCCTCCCGCGCTGGATCTCGAGTTCTTCAACGGCCTCGGCGGATTTGCAGCGGGCGGCCGCGAATACGTCACGGTTCTGGGCAAGGGGCAGTGGACCCCGGCTCCCTGGATCAACGTGGTGGCGAACCCAGAGTTCGGCTTCCAGGTCTCCGAGTCGGGCTCGGGCCACACCTGGTCCGTGAACAGCCGCGAGAACAAGCTCACACCTTGGTCGAACGACCCCGTCAGCGACACTCCGGGTGAAACGTTCTACGTGCGGGACGAGGACAGCGGTCTGGTCTGGGGGCCGACCTGCCTTCCCATCCGCGAAGAGCCCTGGCCCTATGTCATCCGGCACGGCCAGGGGTACAGTCGCTTCGATCACACATCCCACGGCATCGCACTGGACCTCCTGCAGTTCGTGCCGCTCCGCGACTCCGTCAAGATCTCCCGCCTCAGCCTGGAGAATCGGTCCGATCGCAAGCGGCGCCTGGTGGTCACGGCCTATGCGGAGTGGGTGCTGGGGGTTTCGCGGAGCGGCTCCGCGCCTTTCGTGATCACCGAGATCGACCCCGCGACTCGAGCCATGTTTGCCCGAAACGCCTGGAACGGGGAGTTCGCGGACCGGGTCGCGTTCGCCGATCTGGCCGGACGCCAGACCTCCTGGACCGGCGACCGCCTCGAGTTCCTGGGCCGAAACGCGAGCCTCGACCATCCCGCGTCACTGGAGCGGGGGGAGGAGTTGTCGGGGAAGACCGGAGCGGGCTTGGACCCTTGCGCCGTTCTCCAGACGAATGTGGAGCTCGAGCCGGGAGAACGCACCGAGGTGCTGTTCTTGCTGGGCCAGGGCACCGGCCCTGAGGAGGCTCGCTCCCTGGTGGAACGCTACCGCACGGCGGACTGCGACGCGGTTCTCCGCGAGGTCCAGGAACACTGGAACCAGGTGCTGGGCACGGTCCAGGTCGAGACGCCCGACCCCTCGATGAATCTACTCCTCAACCGCTGGCTTCTCTATCAAACCCTCTCCTGCCGCATCTGGGCCCGCTCCGCGTTCTACCAGTCCGGGGGGGCGTACGGATTCCGCGATCAGCTCCAGGACGGCCTGGCGCTGGCGGTGGCGAGGCCTGAGCTCGTGCGCGAGCACATACTGCGAGCCGCTGCGCGGCAATTCCGGGAAGGGGACGTCCAGCACTGGTGGCATCCCCCGACGGGCCGCGGGGTTCGGACCCGCATCTCCGACGACCGCCTATGGCTGCCGTATGCGGTGCTCCATTATCTCCGGACGACCGAGGACGAGGCGGTGCTCGACGAAGAGGTTGCGTGGCTCGAGGGGCCGGCCCTGGAAGAGGGCCAGCAAGAGGCCTACTTCGAGCCCACGGAGTCGGAAGACCGGGCGACGCTGTACGAACACTGCGCGCGGGCTCTGGACCGGAGCCTCGACGTGGGCAGCCACGGTCTCCCCTTGATCGGAGCCGGTGATTGGAACGACGGCATGAACCGCGTCGGCCACGAGGGCCGGGGCGAAAGCGTCTGGTTGGGCTGGTTCCTCCTCGCGAACCTGCGGGAGTTCGCGCGGATCGCCGACTTCCGCGGGGAAGGGGAGCGTGCGGCAGGCTGGCGGAGCACGGCCGCTGCTCTCGAGGCATCACTGGACGCGGAGGCCTGGGACGGGGAGTGGTACAAGCGCGCTTTCTTCGATGACGGGACGCCGCTCGGATCGGCGCGAAACGACGAATGCCAGATCGACTCCATTCCCCAGTCCTGGGCGGTCCTCTCCGGCGCGGGCGACAAGCAACGGGCACGCCAGGCCATGGAGTCCGTGGAGAAACGGCTCGTCCGGCGGGACGACCGCCTGATGCTGCTCTTCTCCCCGCCCTTCGACCGAACACCCCTGGACCCCGGATACGTCAAGGGATACGTCCCCGGCATTCGGGAAAACGGCGGGCAGTACACGCACGCTGCGGCCTGGTCGGTCGCGGCTTTCGCCATGCTCGGTGAGGGAGGCAAGGCCGTCGAGTTCTTCAACCTGCTGAGCCCCATCCATCATGCGAGCCGTCGCGCGAACATTCACCGCTACAAGGTGGAGCCGTACGCCTTGGCCGCCGATGTCTATTCCAAACTTCCCCACGTGGGGCGGGGGGGATGGACGTGGTACAGCGGGGCTGCGGGCTGGCTCTACCGCGCGGGCCTGGAGTGGATTCTCGGGTTCCGCAAGCAGGGTTCCGCCCTCTGCATCGATCCCTGCATTCCCCGGGAGTGGAAGCGCTTCGAGATCACCTACCGTCACGGTGGCACCGTCTACCGGATCACCGTCGAGAATCCCGACGGAGTATGCCGGGGTGTTTCCCGGCTCAGCGTCGACGGAGTCCAGCTCCCGGGAGAAGCGCTCGTGCCCCTGTCCGACGACGGTTCGGAGCACCGCGTCCAGGTGGTGCTCGGATAAGCCCCCGAAAAGTCAACCAGAGGTCGCGGAGGAACGCCAGTCCCGCGGCCCGATCGGACCTGTCCTTCCGGAATCGCGCGGGTCATGTCCCGTCCGTCCGCCGTGACGAGCGCCGCTACGGGGCGCCGGGGACGTAGGGCGTGACGCTCGCGATCTTGACCGACTCTCCGCCCCGGAAGCGGTGGTTGACGAAGATCCCGTTGTAGACGGCCGCGTGCGAGGGGTCCCAGGCGCTGCCGGTGCGCTGGCCGAGCGCCGTCAGGTCTTCTTCCGGCCGCGCCGTTGCGATGCGCAGCTGCGTGATCGTCAACGAGTTCCGCTCCTCCGGGGTGAGCGGACGGAAGCTGCGCGCGGTGCTCAGCGTGCGCCCGAGGTACCGCTCGGCCGCGCGCGCCGGGGTGACGCCCATGATGCGCCAGGTCGAGCCCCGGTAGGGGACGAAGGTCGCGTAGGCGGCGATCGAGGCCCCGCCTCCGCCTCCCTCGAGCCGCATCCGCCACGCGTCGATCGCGCCGATCTTCACCGGCTGTGACTCCTTCACCGCGACGGACTGCTGCTGCTGCGTCTTCTCCACGAACGCTTCCGCCACGGTCTGCGGGTCGCCGGCCGGCAGGTCCGCCGTCAGGAAGACCATCGCATCGCCCTGCGGCGACACGGCTCCCACTGCGCGGTTCGTGTTCGAGGTGCGCCAGCCGCTGGGGAAACGGACCTGGAAGTCCAGATCGGGGTGCAGGAAGCGGTCGCCCTGGAAGACGCCGCCCTCGGGTCGCGGGCCCAGGGCCAGGCCGTCGATGTGGCGCAGGAGCGAGGCGCGCGGGTCGCCGAGCGCCGGGTCGCGATGCCAGCGGATCTCGCGCGCCCGGATCGCGTTGCTGGAGGCGCGTTCCAGCGCGCCGGGATGCG
>JAOTUO010000068.1 GCA_029863845.1 Myxococcales bacterium | reverse complement strand
GCGCATTTCACCGAGGATGCGAAGGTCGACTTCGGCATGGGAGACGCGTCCGTCTTCCAGGGCCGAGACGGGATCCGGATCTTCTTCGGCCAGCTCGTCCCGGGGTCGGTGAGCTTCTGCATGCACATGGTCCACAACCCGGCGATCGACGTGGACGGCGATCGAGCGACCGGGAGCTGGTATTTCGAAGCGCCCACCACGAACGCCGTCACCGGGAAGGCGCAGTGGATGGCTGGCAGATACCTGGAGGAATACGTTCGCGAAGACGGAGCATGGAAGTTCGCCTCGATCGAGACGCGCTGGTACTTCGTGGCCCCCTACGACGAGGGCTGGGGGGACGCGACGGGCGACTTCCGAGCCCGAGCCGCGGGAGAGGAGTAGGGGCCCCGACGCCCCTGCGGCGCAGGCACGCGCGCGGCGAGTCGGCCATCCGACGCCGGGTCGCGCCGGGCCCGAGGAAGGAGTAGAACAGGAGCCATGCAGGACCGCGCGCGGCCCGGAGCGGAGTTCGACGTCATCGTCGTGGGAGCGGGGCCCGGCGGGGCGACGACGGCCTACTACCTGGCGAAAGGCGCCGCCGACGGGACGCCGCGCGTGGCGCTCCTCGAAAAGGAGCATTTCCCGCGAGACAAGTTCTGTGGCGACGCCTGGTGTGCGCCCGCCCTCGACATCCTCGAGGACATGGGCGTGCTCCAGGAGCTCGAAGCCGAGGGGCTGGTCCGCGACACGAGAGCGGGTGGCTTCATTTCGCCTGCGGGCGAGTGCTGCGTGAGCTCCGGTCAGGCGACGGGCGCACCCGGCACGCGCGTCTACGCCATCAAGCGCATGATCTGCGACGAGCGCATCGCACGCGCCGCCCAGAAAGCGGGCGCCGAGCTCATCGAAGGCGCCAACGTCACGGCCGCCGAGCTGGGCGAGGACGGCTTCTGGCGCGTGCGCACCGGCGACGGTGCGCTGTTTCGCAGCCGAGCCCTCGTGGCGGCGGACGGGGCTCCGAGCAAGTTGGCCCGGCGGCTCGGGGTCGTCAACGAGGCGCCCACCGGTTTTGCGGCTCGGCAGTACATCAAGGGGGGCACGCACAATTTCCGAGCCGACGGTGTGCTCTTCTATCCGACCTACATCCTCCCCGGCTACGTCGCGCTCTTCCGCCACTACAACGACGACATCGACCTGGGGAGCTATGTCATCCCCGGCGGCGCGGCGATCGGCAAGGATCTGCCGCGTATCTACGAGGAGCGCATCCGGCGCGATCCCCTGATCCGCGCCGTGCTCGGCCCCCGCGTGGAGTACCTCGAGCCGCTGCGCATGGCGCCGCTTCGCCTGGGTGGCGTCGAGCGGAGCTACGCGCGCCAGCTGCTGGTGGTGGGAGATGCCGCGGGGCAGACCGACCCCCTCACCGGCGAGGGGATCCACACCGCCATGATGGCGGGGCGCATCGCGGCCGAGACCTTGCGGGAGATGCTGAGGAGCGGCGATCTCTCCGAGCGGGCCTGCGCGCGCTACCACGAGCGGTGTCGTCGCGCGTTCGGACGCGAGTTCCCCGCCTCGGCGATGGCCGCACGCCTCACGTATCGCGTGCCCGCCATGCTCGACGCCGCCAGCGTCGTCGCCCAGCGCAGGGGCGATGCGTTCATGGAGGAATTCGGCGCCGCGATGACGGGCGTTGCGCCCAAGACGACCTTCCTGAAGCCCAGCGTGGCGTTGCCGCTGACGGCCGCGCTGGTCGGCCAGCTGCTGCGGGGCGCGGGAAGGACCGAGGAGCGCTACCGCCGCTGTCTCGATGCCGACCCGTCGCGGGAGACGTCCTTTCGCAATGCCTGCCTGAAAGACCCCGCGTTCGCGGGCGCCGCGCTGCGCTGAATGCGGCGCTGCGCCTGGGAGAGGCGGGCCGGCGGGCTCCGACGACGACGTCGGCGGGCAGGGGAGTCCGATGGCTGACAAGACCTTCGACGCCGTGATCGTGGGCGGGGGAAACAAGGCGCTCCTGCTCTCCCTCTATCTCGCCAAGTACGGAGGCATGAGCGTCGGCGTATTCGAGCGAAGACACGAGATCGGCGGCTGTCTCGCCACCGAAGAGCTCTCGGCGCCCGGGTTTCGCGGGAACACGCACGCCAACATCATCCTGCCCTGGTACTACGCGCCGATCTGGCGCGACTTTCCCGATTTCTGGGACTACGGCGCCCGCTGGGAGCAGCACAAGTGCAGTGACGGGTTCGTCTTCCGGGACAAGGAGAACTGCCTCGCCATCTACAGCGAGAAACACGATCCGACCCAGGAGCGCACCGCTCGCGAGATCGCGCGCTTCTCCCAGAGGGACGCCGATACCTGGGGCCGGCTCTGGGCGCTCTCGCAGAGTGACGAGTTCATGCGAGTGACCACGGACACGCTGTTTCGGCCGGTGGAGGAACAAGCCGCCCCCGAGGTCGCAAGCCGGCAGGCCGCCGTCTTCCCGAAGCTCGTACAGGCGGGTTTCACCCCGGACTCCCTCACGCTGAAGGCCAGTACCCTGCGCGCGGCGCGCGAGTGGTTCGAGAGCCCCGAACTCCAGTCGTGCATCCTGCGCTTCGCCGTCTCGTCGGTCGTCGACATCAACGACGCCGGATCGGGCATGAGCGTGATGGGCATGGCGGCGGTGCTTCCGACGATCGGCTTCAACCGGGGCGGGACCCACCAGATCGCGCACGCCGCGCACCAGCTGCTGGTGCAGATGGGGTGCGAGTTCTTCACCAACACCGAGGTCGACGCGGCGATCATCGAGAACGGGGCCGCGACCGGGATCCGCCTCCGCGACGGCAGCGAGATCGCGGCGCGAAAGCTGGTGGTGAGCACCCTCTCGCCGCACCAGCTCGTCTTCGACCTGATCGGCGAGGAGCACGTCGGCGATTTGTTGAAGCGGCGGGTGCGGCTGCTGGAGGACAGCTTCGGCTGCCTCATGTGGTACAGCTTCGCCGTCCACGAGGCCCCGCAATATCGGGCGGAGGCCTTCAACCCGGACATCCACGAGTGCCAGTGGCTGGGCATGCAGCCGGATCCCGACCCCGCGCACATCGCTCGCGAGTGCCTGTACCAGAAGCTCCGCAAGTTCCCGCCTCTGGAGGACTACGCTCCCACCGTCGGCTGTCACAGCCTGGTCGACCCCAGCTTCGCGCCGCCGGGCAAGCACGTGGTGCAGAACGAGCAGCTCGGTCCGCCTCTGAGCACCTACGCCGAGAAGGAGTGGCTGGAGATCAAGAAGCGCTATGCGGACGAGCTGCTGACCCTCTGGGAGGCCTACGCGCCCAACATGACCTGGGACAACGTCATCGGCGTCGACACCAACAGCCCGCTCGATCACGCGCGCATGAAGAACCTCGGACCGAACGGGACCATGGCGGGAATCGACCGACCGGCCCATCAGGTCTTCGAGAACCGGCCCACGCCGGAGCTGGCCAATCACCGGACGCCGATCGAGAGGCTCTACGCGACGGGTGGCTCGTGGCACGTCGGATCCAACGCGGGATCCACCGAGTCCTACAACTGCTACAAGGTCATCGCGAAGGACCTGGGTCTCGACAAGCCGTGGGAGGAGCCGGGCAAGGAGGAGCCGGACTCGCTCGTCGAGCAGCAACGGATCGTGCGCCGGCGGGTGCGCGATCCGGAGCCCGGGGGTTCCGAATGACCCGACGCTACGACGTGATCATCATCGGAAGCGGTCCGAACGGACTCGCGATCGGCGCCTACCTCAGCCGGGCCGGTCAGCGGGTGCTGCTCCTCGAAAAACGTTTCGAGGCGGGTGGGGGGCTGGCCACCGAGCAGGTGACGCTCCCCGACTTCTATCACAACACCCACGCCATCTACCAGATGATGGTCGACTACGCGCCCGTCTACCGGGACTTCGAGCTCGAGCGGCGGTACGCCGTCGAGCACATCCGACCCGACCTCCAGGTCGCCATGCCCCTGGCGGACGGTCGCTGTCTCTGCATCCATCGAGACGTCGAGAAGTCGTGCCGGTCGATCGCCCAGTTCTCGGCGAAGGACGCCGAGAGCTATCGCGCGATGCAGCGCCGCTTCGAGGAGATGATGGAGTGCATCCTCGCTCCCCAGACCTACGTCCCCATGGAGGGGGCTGTGGAGATGGCGGCCCTGGCGGAGCAGACGGAATTGGGGCGAGAGCTCTCGGTCTACACGGAGAAGACCCCGCAAGAGATCGTCTGTGAGCTCTTCGAGGACGATCACGTCCGAACCCTGATGCTCTACATGGCCTGCCACTGGGGGCTCGAGTACGACCAGCCCGGGGTCAGCTACATGGTTCCGATCTACCTGGACCGGATGACGAAATGCCGGCTCACGGCGGGCGGCTCCCATCGCGTCTCCAACGGCCTGCTCAAGTCCATCTTCGAGCACGGGGGCCAGATCCGGACGGGGGCCCAGATCGAGCGAATCCTGATCGAGGACGGAGAGGCCCGGGGCGTCGAGATGGAAGACGGCACGCGTCTGCTCGCCGACAAGGCGGTCGTCAGCACCATCGACCTCCACCAGACCTTTCTCCAGTACGTGGGTGACGACCACCTCGCGCCGGCGTTCGCGGACGAGATCCGGCAGTGGGAGTGGGAGGAGTGGAGCCTGTGCAATCTCCACCTGGCTCTGGCCGAGCCCCCGAGATTCGCGGCAGCCGAGCGCGCGGCCGAGATCGATCGGGCCTTCGTCTACGTCCTCGGCTACGAAAGCCTCGACGAGCTCACCGGACACTGGGAGGCCATGCGCGGCGGCCAGGTCCCCGCTGGCGCCGGCTGCAATGCCTGCTTCCCGAGCGTTCACGATCCCTTCCAGGCGCCGGCGGGCCGGGCCACCGGGCTCCTGTCGCAGATGGCGCCCTTCGACCTCTCCGAGGGCGGCAGCGAGCGATGGTTGGATTACCGGGAGCGGGAAGCGATCGCCGAGCGGCAGCTGGCGCTGCTCCGGAAGTACGCGCCCAATCTCTCCCGGGACAGGGTGCTCTGGACCTACCTCACGACCCCGGCGGACATCCAGAACAAGTTCGCCAACATGGTGCGCGGCAGCTACAAGCAGGGCGCGTACCAGTCGCTCCAGATGGGATACCTCCGGCCCAACCCGGATTGCTCCCAGTACCGGACGCCGATCCCCGGGCTCTACCTCGGCGGAGCCAGCGTCGCGCCGGGAGGCATGGTGATCTTCGGGCCCGGCTACAACTGCTCCAACGCCATCGCCGAGGACTTCGGGATCGAGAAGTGGTGGACCGAGCCCGAGTTCGTGACGGCGGCCCGCACCGGCGGCTTCATTCCGTAGAGCGGAGGATCCGCCTAGCGGAAGAACAGGCGCCGTGCGATCTCCCACAGCGCGCCGCCGAGGAGCATCGCCACGATCAGGATCACGAGCTTCGGCACCTCGGCGATCGACCAGAAGAGGAAGTCGAGGGTAGTGGGCTCGAGGTTCTGGAGAACGACCACGACGACGAGCGCGAGGATCGCTCCCTGCGCGATGCCGACGGGGTGCGCGGCGACGAATCTCCCGCTGCGAGCCAGACGCGAGCTCGAGGCGCGGCCGACTGTCTCGACCTGGGACCCGCTTGCATCGGAACCGGGCGACGGATCTTCCATGGGACCTCCGATCGGCGAGGAGGATACCGCGAACGGAACGTCGCACAAAGCTTTCGACGAAAATCCCGGAATCCTGTTAGCCTGCGGCTCGATTCGCCCGCGAGGAGGAAGGCATGACGTTCGACGCCGCGAGCGAGGCGCAGCGCGCCATCACGCGGAGTCTCTTCGATGCCCTGAGCCGCTCCGACGTCGCGGCGGTCGATGCGCTCTACAGCGAGGACTTCGTCCTGTGGAGTCCGGGCACGCTCCCCTTCTCCGGCATCCACGGGAAGGTCGGGGCGCTCGAGCTCATGAAGATGATCACATCGGCTTTCCCGGAGGGGCTCCGCTTCACCATCGATGCCATGACGGTGGAGGGCGAGCGCGTGGCGGTGGAGGCCCACTCGGAGGGCACACACGCCAGCGGTCGGGACTACCACAACGAGTACCACTTCCTCGTGAAGATCCGAGACGGGAAGATCGTGATGCTGAAGGAGTACATGGACACCCAGCACGCCATGGACGTCCTGCTCCAGGGCATGCCGGCTCCGGGGAGCGAGGGGTGAAGTTCGGGATCATGGCGCCGTATCGGATGGCGCCGCTCGAGGAGGGCGAGTACGCCGTCGCCTTCGCCCGGCTCGCCGAAGAGCTCGAGTTCGAGTCCGTCTGGGTGGTGGACCACGTGGTGATGTGCCCGGAGTACCGGTCCCGTTATCCCTACGATCCGAGCGGGCGCTCGCCCTTCGACGCCGACGTGATCCAGCCGGACCCCCTGGTCTGGCTCTCCTACGTGGCGGCGGCCACGCGGCGCATCCACCTGGCGACGGGAATCCTGATTCTCCCCCAGCGAAACCCGGTGGTGCTGGCCAAGACGCTCGCGAGCCTCGACCGCCTGTCGGGCGGGCGCGTGCTGCTGGGGATCGGCGTCGGCTGGGTGCGTGAGGAGGCCGAGGCCGTGGGCACGAGCTTCACGGACCGGGGCCGCCGCAGCGACGAGTCCATCGAAGCCATGCGCGCGCTGTGGCGCGAGCCGCTCTCGAGCTACCACGGCGAGTTCGTGAGCTTCGACGGCGTCGTGAGCCGACCGAAGCCCGCCCGGGAGGGCGGACCGCCCATCATCGTCGGGGGGCACAGCCGGGCCGCGGCGCGGCGTGCGGGACGCCTGGGCGACGGCTTCTACCCGCTCGGCGTGGCGGGCGACGAGCTGGCCTCGCTGCGCGACCTGATGGCGGAGACCGCCCGGGCCCACGGCCGGGATCCGAGCGACATCGAGATCACCTGTCTCGGCGGCCTCGACGCCGCATCCGCCCGCGCCTGCGCCGAGCGGAGCGTGGGCCGCATGCTCGTCTCGGCCCCGACGGGCGACCTGAAGGCCCTGCGCCCGGCCCTCGAGAAGTTCCGCGACGAGGTGATCCGCCCTTTCGCGTGAAGCTTCGTGGCGCTAGGAACGGCGGGGAAACCAGGGGATCCAGACGGACGTCCGGCGCCGATAGTCCTCGTACAGCGCACGGCGCTCGGGAACCGCGAGCATTCGCTGCTCCAGCTTCACGGTGACCACGGCGAGCACTGCGGAGTTGATGGCGGCTCCCGCCGCCACCCACGGCTCGCCCACCACCAGGCCCCAGCCCGCCACCGCCCACCAGAAGAGCTGCTCGCCGAAGTAATTGGGGTGCCGCGAGTAGCGCCAGATGCCCGCTTCCAGCAGCGGTAGCCTGGGCTCTCCGCGCGCCGCGCGCAGCTCGTTCTGGCGCATGAACGCGTCGAGCTGGCTGTCGGACGCGTGGGCGATGCCGATCCCCAACAGGGCCAGCAGCATCAGCACCAAATCCCAGAGGCCCAGCTGCGGGCTGCGGAACTGCACCGCCCAGTAGGGCAGCGTCAGCCCCACCAGCATGATCTGCTGGGCCGCGTAGACGTAGAAGAACTGAACCCACCCGAAGTGGCGGCTCTGCCTGCGCTTCTCGGCGAAGCGCCAGTCCTCGCGGAACCCGAAGCGCCACCGCTCGCGCCGGAAGTAGTTGTGGGTGAGACGAAGGCTCCAGACCCAGAGCACCAGCAGGCTGAGCGCGGACCGCATCGGATCGGGGTCGGCCAGCGGGTGGGCCGCGTAGAAATGGGCGATGAACAGCGGAATCAGGGTCCAGTACGGGTCGATCAGCCAAGTGCTGCGCTGCACCAGCGAGATCAGCCAGAACAGCACGCACACGTTGAGAAAGAACAGGACGTTGACGGCCACGATCGGGTGATGCAGAAGCAGCGCGGCCGTGCCGTCCAGCGACCCCAGGCCGCCCCAGCCCGGATCGAGCGGAATGGCTCCCGGATCGAATCTCCGAAACAGCCCATGCGCTGCCGCCACACCGGGGAGAGGCACGAGCAGGAGCAGCAGAAGGTTGAACAGATTCTTGCGCCCCAGCAGCGGCTGGGCGCTCGTGTCCGGATAGCCGATGTCCATGCTACCGGGAGTCCTCGAATCCGGCGTCGCGTTCCGCGCGATCGACCCCCGCGCCGCGCCTAGTGACCTTCGAACTTGGGCTTGCGCTTCTCCAGGAAGGCCCGCGTGCCCTCGCGCGCGTCTTTCGTGTGGGAGGACATGGTCGCGGCCACGGCCTCGTAGTCGATCATCTCATCGAGCGTCGAGGTGAGCGACTTGTGGATGAAGCGGCGCGCGAGGTCGATGGCCACGCTGGGCCCGGTGGCGAGGCGCTTGGCGTACTCCAGAGCCTTCGGAAGCGCCTGTCCCGTCTCGACGAGCTCGTCGATCAGCCCCTCGCGCTGGCACTCCTCGGCTTCCAGGATCCGCCCCGTCTCGACCATCATGAGCGCCGTGGACAGCCGGGTGACCCGCGGCAGAAACCAGGTGATGCCGCAGTCCGGGGCGAAGCCGAGCCGCACCATGGCGGCGCACATCCGGGTCGTGGTGTCGGCGATGCGGCGGTCGCAGGCGAGTGCGAACGCCAGACCGGCGCCCATCACGGCGCCGGAGATCGCCGCGATCACCGGTTTCTCCACCTCGACGATCATGCGGGTGAACTCCCCGATGGGCCCGGCGGGCGTCTTGCGCTGATACCGCTCCAGAGGCACGTCGGAGAGCCCCGGCAGGCCGCGTTCGCCCGAACCGCTGATCCACTCGGCGTCGCCGCCCGCGCAGAAGGCCTTGCCGGCGCCGGTCAGCACGATCACGCGCACTTCGTCGCGATGGCGGAGGTCGCGGAACAGCTCGACGAGACCCCGGGCCATTTCCCAGTGGATCGCGTTCAGGCGGTCCGGACGGTTGAGCGTCACGATGCCGACTCCCTCGTCGACGTCGAAGAGGAAGTGCTCCTCGGCTGCCATGATGATCGCCTCCGTTGTCCCGAGAGCTATGCCTGGTGCAGGGCCTCGACCGTCTCTGCGATCCAGTCTTCGTCGCGTCGCAGCGCGGGTGCGAGGTCGAGGAGAAGCGTCGAGAAGAGGTCGGAGCAGCGCTCCTTCAGCCGGGCGACCAGCTCGTCGCGGGTGCCGACGATGGCCCACTCCTCGAGCATCTCGTCGCTGATCTGGCCCGGCATCTCCCGCCACCGGCCCTCTCGCGACATGCGGTGGAGCTCGTTGCCCACGTCGAGCCAGCCGTGAAACTTCAGCACCGCGTGGTAGGTGCGGGTGGAGGCGTAGAAGGCGATGTGCTGCTTCAGCGCCTGCCTGGCCGCCTCGACACCGGGCTCGTCCTTCGCGATGGCGAGGAACGGCGCGCCGATCACGTCCACGTCCGCGAGCTTCCGGCCGGCCGCCTCGGCGCCCGCCCGCACGGCGGGCAGCACCACCTCCCGGGTGTAGCGGAAGGTCGCGATGGGGTGGAGGCGCAAGCCGTCGCACAGCTCGCCCGCCAGGCGCGCCATGTAGGTGTTGACGGCGGCCAGGTGGATCGGGACGTGCGGGTGCTCGATGGGCCCCGGGTTGAAGAACGGGTTCATCAGCGTGAACCGGTAGTGCTCCCCGTCGAAGCCGGGCTTCTCGCCCTTCTGGAAGGTCTCGAAGATCGCCTTGAGGCACAGCACGTACTCGCGCAGGCGCGGACCCGGCGGCCCCGTCCAGGACGACGCGTAGCGCCGCTCGACGTGGCCCTTCACCTGCGTACCCAGGCCCAGCTGGAACCGCCCCCCCGAGAGCTGCTGCAGGTCCCACGCGACCTGGGCGGTCACCATCGGGCTGCGGGGAAAGGCGATGGCCACGTTGGTGCCCAGCCGGATGCGCTGCGTGTGCTCCGCCGCGACGACGAGGGGCAGGAAGGGGTCGTGGCCGGCTTCCGGCGCGGTCAACCCGTCGAAGCCCAGCTCCTCGGTCCGTCGGGCCGCCGCGGCGATGCTCGCGATGTCGGTCCTTCCCTGCCCGTCGCCGGCGTACTGGTCCGTGTCGGGGCCCAGGATCACCGTCTCGACTCGGAATGCCATGCCGGGCGCCGCGTCCGCGCTCAGCCGGCCATCGCGTCGGTTGCAGCGAGGTAGCCGAAGGTCGTCGCAGGCCCGATCGTGGCGCCCGCACCGGGATAGCTCCGGCCCATCACGGAGGCGGCGCAGTTCCCGATGGCGTAGAGCCCCGCTATCACCTCGCCCGACTCCTTCAGCACCCGCGCGCCGGCGTCGGTCGTGAGCCCGCCCTTCGTGCCGAGCTCGCCCGGGAGGGCGTCGATCGCGTAGAAGGGGGGCTTTTCGATCGGCGCCAGGCAGGGATTGGGCTCGACCTTGGCGTCGCCGTAGTAGCGATCGTAGATCGTGTCGCCTTTCTGGAAATCGACGTCCACGCCGGTGGCGGCGTATTCGTTCGTCTTCGCGACGGTCGCCTTCAGCCCCGCGGCGTCCACGCCGAGCTGCGTTGCGAGGCTCTCGAGGGTGTTCGATCGCTTGAGGTAACCCACCTTCAGCAGCTTGCGCACCATCCAGTCGGGCTGCGCCGAGGACTGGAGCACGGGCCCGCAGATGTATTTCTTCCGGAAGGTGGCGTCGAACACGAGGTAGGCGGGGACGCAGGGCGATTCGGCGCTGTGCTTCGCGTACATCGCGTTCACGATGTCGATGTAGGGCGCCGCCTCGTTCACGAAGCGCTCGCCGCGCTGGTTCACGAGGATGCCGCCCGGTAGCGACTTCTCGATCACGAGCATGCGGGCGATGTCCTCGCCGGGCGCGACGGTCACGGGTCCCCACCAGGCGTCGTCCATGAGGTCGAGCCCGGCCCCGAGCTTCAGGCCCATCTCGATCACGTCGCCGGTGTTGTGCACGTTGCCGCAGGTCCACTCGCTACGGGTCGGATGGGGGAGATACTTCTCGCGCATCGCCTGGTTGCCCTCGAAGCCGCCCGCGGCCAAAATCACCCCCCGCTCGGCCCGGATGCGGAGCGGCTGGCCGTCCTTCTCGGCCACGACACCCACGACGCGGCCGTCCTCGGCGATCAGCTCGCGGGCGGGCGTGTTGAGCCAAAGCGGGATCTCACGCTCCATGAGCGTGAGCCGCAGCATGCCGATCAGCGCGTTGCCCATGGCCAGGTTCCGGTCGCGCTTCGACCGGAAACGGAAGGGGATGTCGAACGCGTACTGGAGCATCAGCTTGAAGAAGAGCCACATCGCGCCCGGCTGGCCGGTCAGCACCGCCTGTGCCTCGATGGCGGTCATGGCGAGGCGCCCCATCACCTGCATCTGGAGGTTCTGTTCGCGCATGGCGAGGAAGTCGTCGCCCAGGCGCCGAGCGTCGAAGTGCGCCGGCTCGACCGAGCGGCCGCCCGGCTTGCTGCCGGGGACGCGCGGGTAGTAGTCCGGATACGCGGGCTGGGCCATGAACTTCGCGTGCGTCCGCTCGCTGAGCCACTGGAGCGCCACGGGCGCGTTCTCGAGGTAGGCCCGCGAGCGGTCCTCGGACACGGCCCCGCCGGTCGTACCCCGTAGGTACTCCCAGGCTTCTTCGGGCGTGTCGGACACCCCGACGCCCGCCATCAGGTGGTTGTTGGGGACCCACAGGAGGCAGGACCCCATCGCCGACGCGCCCCCGTAGCGGTCGGTCTTCTCGATCAGGAGCGCGTGGCCGCCCCGATCGTGTGCCCGCAGCGCGGCCGTCATGGCGCCGGCTCCGGAGCCGACGACCAGGACGTCGACCTCGTGATCCCAGGATCCCGTGTTGGTGTCGGTCATGATTCTCCCAGCAGCTCGGCGCGCACCCTTCGGCGCAGGAGCTTTCCGGTTTCGTTGTACGGCAGCTCGTTCCGGAACTCGATCCGCGACGGAGTCCGGGAGGAGCGCAGGCGCTCCTTGACCCAGAGCTGGAGCTCGACTTCGCTCACGGGGTGGTCCGCCCGCGTCACCACGACGGCGGCGACGGCTTCGCCCCACTGCTCGTCGGGAATCCCCACGACCGCGCAGTCCGCCACGGACTCGTGCTCGAGGAGCACGTCCTCGATCTCACCCGGCGACATGTTCTCGCCCCCGCGCACGATGACGTCGTCGACGCGCCCCTCGACGAACAGGTAACCCTCCGCGTCCAGCCAGCCGCCGTCGCGCGTGGGAAACCAGCCGTCGGCGTCGACGCTGCTCCCCCGGCCCAGGTACTCGCCGGAGACCTGCTCGCCCCGGACGCAGATCTCGCCCCGTTCGCCCGGAGCGAGGACGCGGCCTTCCGGGTCGCGGATCTCGACCTCGACACTCGGCAGCGGACGCCCCACCGAGGTCAGGCGCTGCCGGATCGGCGGATCGTCGCTGGCGGCCGCGGTCCGGTGATCGTCCGGGCCCAGGACCGCGAGGGTAGAGCTCGTCTCCGTGAGCCCGTAGGCGTTGGTGAAGTCGGTGCCGGGCAGCATCTTCATCGCCTTCTCGATGACCGGCAGCGGCATCTTGCCGCCGCCGTACGAGAGGGCCCGGAGGTGGGGGAGGGAGGCGTCGCCGGAGTTCTCGAGAGCGTCGATGATCCGCACCAGCATGGTGGGCACCACGAAGGCGTTGGTGACGCGCTCGGAGCGGGCCAGCTCGATCCAGGCCTCGGCGGAGAAACCGGGCAGCTGAACGATCCGGCGACCGGCGTACACGGAGCTCGCGATCGCGGCGATGCCGGCGATGTGGTAGGGGGGCACGCTGACCAGCGCCGCGTCCTCCTCCGACGACGCCCCGAACTCCACCGAGCCGAGGATGTAGGAAACGATGTGCTTGTGCCGCAGCACCGCGGCCTTGGGAGCGCCGGTGGTGCCGCTGGTGAAGAGCAGCACCGCGATCTCGTCGGGGTCCATCGACCAGCTGGGGTCGCCCTCCTTGCCGGTCGTGGCTCGCGCCAGGAAGTCCTCGCGGGCGACGACGGTGGTGTCGGGCAGGTGGGCGAGCCCCTTCACACGCTCCGCTTCCGTCACCAGGTAGGAGGGCGCGATGCGCGCCGCCAGCGCGTCGAGCTCGCCGCCGGTGAGCCGGTAGTTGAGCGGCGCGAAGGGCATGCCGGCCCACGCGCTCGCGAAGAGTCCGACGGGGATCGCCAGGCTGTTCACGTCGAGCGCGGCCATCCGCTCGCACCCGGACGCCGAGAGCTCCGACGCGGCGGCGCCGGCGGCGCCGAAGAGTTCGGAGTAGGTGAGGGCGTCCGAGCCGTTCTGGACGGCCACGCGGTCGCCGAAGCCCGACGCGGCCATCTCGAGCAGCATCATCACGTTCATGGATCAGTCCGACGACGGAAGCGGTTTCGCGTCCTTTGGTCGGAGGAGGATCTCGCCGACGCCGAGCGAGCCCTCGCCCGGCTTGGTGCACAGGAGCTCGAGATCTCCGGCCTCGCTGACGTAGCGCTTTCCCATGGCCGTTCCCTGGGCGGCGTCGGGAGACGCGGAGCCCCCCGGCGGGCGCTCCTGGGCCACGTCGATCATCGGTGCGCCGCCGCAGCTGACCTCCACGTCGTGCTGCGGCGCCGCCACCACCATTACCTCGGTGTTGCAGACCGCGCTGCGCAGTCGGGTGCCGACCTTCAACAGAGCCATCGCCGTTCAACGCCTCCCGGTGCGAACCCCACGGAAGCTAGCGATCGTCCCGGCTCTCCGCCCATCCCTCGCTGAGAGGCACGAGGTAGCACAGCGTCAGCTTGCGGGAGCGGAACTTCCACGTGCCGTCGACCCGGACGTAGCGGTCGTCGTAGTAACCGGAGCCGATCATGCTCCGGCCTGCCAGGCTGGCGCGCAGGTCGAGATAGCAGGTGCCGGTCGCCGTATCGCCGCGCACTTCGACGACGTGGTTGTGCACGAAGGGGTGGAACTCGGCGTCGCCGAGCATGCGCTCGTAGGCCGCGAGCAGGGCCTCCCGTCCCCGGATCACCGGGGCATCGCCCGTGTCCATCTCGCCGTCGTCGGTGAAGAGCCCGATGGCCTCGGGCACCTCCTTCCGCCAGACGTGATGGGCGTAGCGACGCGCGAGATCGCGGATCGCCTCCCGGTCGGTCAGCTCGCGGAGGCCCGCCTCGATGCTCGCGGACGCCATGAGTGACTCCCAGTCATTCGAGCGGTCGAGATTAGGCCAGCGCCGTCGCTGGGGTCAAGCGAGCGGCGCGGTCACTTCGCCAGCGCCTCGGCGACGAGCTCCGCGATGTCCGCGGCCCGCACGCTCTTCTGCGGATCCCGCGCGGCCAGGGCGTCGTCGAACATCTGCATGCAGAACGGGCACGAGACCGCCACCGTTGCGGCGCCGCAGGACTTGACCTGCTCCAGACGCGTGTGGTTGATCCGCTGCTGCGGGTCGTCGTCCATCCACGCGTAGCCACCGCCCGCGCCGCAGCAGAGCGACCGCGAGCGGCTGCGCTCGAGCTCCGCGATCCCCCCTGTGGTCGAGAGCCCCGCGAGGATCTCCCTCGGGGCGTCATACACGTCGTTGTGACGTCCGAGGTAGCAGGGGTCGTGGTAGGTCAGGGAGTCGAGCTCCCGCTCGAGCTTCAGACGGCCGCCCCGGATCAGCTCCGCGATGAGCTGGGTGTGGTGCAGCACCTCGTAGCGTCCGCCGAAGTCGGGGTATTCGTTCTTGAGGCTGTTGAAGCAGTGCGGGCAGGTCGAGATGATCTTCCGCACGCCGTAGCGCTCGAGGGTATCGATGTTGGTCTTGGCGCAGGTCTGGAACGTGAGCTCGCCGCCGATCCGGCGCGCGGGATCCCCGGTGCAGACCTCTTCGGATCCGAGAACTGCAAAGTCCACAGCCGCGGCCTTCAGGACCGCGACCACGGCTCGGGTGACGCGGATGTTGCGATCCATCATGGCGCCGGTGCACCCGACCCAGAACAGGTATTCGGCCGTGTCCCCCCGGCCCAGCACCTTCACGTCGAGGTCGGCGAACCACGCCTCGCGATCCTGCGCCGCTCCCACCCAGGGATGCATCCGATCATCCATGTTCTTGAGGAACTGCTGCGCCTCGTCGCTCATCTTCGACTGCGTCATCACCAGATGACGGCGCATGTCGACGATCTTCGGGACGTGCTCGATGTGCACGGGGCACTCCTGCTGGCAGGCGCCGCAGGTGCGGCAGCCCCACAGCTCCTCCTCGGTGACCGCGGGCAGGAGCCCCTCCGCCGCCGGCTCGCTCGGCTCACCGAAGAGGGGGGCGCGAGCGGGCGCCTCCCCATCCGCCCCGGCGGCGACGAGGGCCGGAGCGACCTCGTCGAGATGGCGCTTCATGTCCCGAATCAGCTTCCGTGGGCTCAGTGCCACGCCGCTCATGTGGGCGGGGCAGACGTCCTCGCAACGGCCGCAGTTCGTGCAGGCGTCGAGGTCCAGCAGGCTCTTCCACGGGAGTTGCTCGATCCGTTCGACGCCGAGCGTCTCGATGGATTCCGGGTCGCTGTCCAGGGCGGCTTCGATGTCGGGATGGGTGAGGCGTCCGCTCGGTGCCAGATCGCGGAAGAAGACGCTGAGCAG
>JAOTUO010000362.1 GCA_029863845.1 Myxococcales bacterium | reverse complement strand
GTACGCGCTCTCCAAGCACTCGCAGGAGCAGATCGCGATCCGCCTCGGGCGGCGCTACGCGATCCCGACGGTCGCGCTGCGCTACTCGATCGTGCAGGGCGCCCGCCAGTCGTTCTACAACGCGTACTCGGGCGCCTGTCGGGTCTTCTGCCTGAACCTGCACTTCGGCCGGGATCCCGTCATCTACGAGGACGGCCGGCAGGTGCGCGACTTCGTCAACATCCACGATGCGGTCGAGGCGAACCTGCTCGTCTTCGAGGACCCCCGGGCGGACTACGAAGTGTTCAACGTCGGCGGGGGCCGACCCTACACGGTCAACGAGTTCGCGCGGATCGCCGGTGAGGCCTTCGGCAAGACGGTCGAGCCCCGGCCGAGCGGCCTCTACCGCTTCGGCGACACCCGCCACATCTGCTCCGACATCGGGAAGCTGCGCGCCATCGGCTGGGAGCCGCGACGGACGGCCGCCGACAGTGTGGCGGAGTACGTCGCTTGGCTTCGCAGTCAGGAAAACGTCGAGGACATCTTCGCCTACGCGCAGCGAACGATGAAGGCGATGGACGTGGTGCGCGCGGTGAAGGGATGATCATCACCCAGACCCCGCTCCGGATCTCGTTCGCCGGCGGGGGGACCGATCTGTCCGCGTACTACGAGCAGCGCGAGGGCTTCGTCGTCTCCACCGCGATCGACAAGTACGCCTTCGTGATCGTGAAGGAGCGCTTCGACGACCAGATCTACCTGAACACCATGCGCAAGGAGATCGTCGGCGACGTCGCCGAGATCGAGCACGAGCTCGTGCGCGAGGCGATGCGCATGACGGGCCTCGAGCGGGGAGTGGAGATCACGCTCCTTTCGGACATCCCCGCCGAGGGCGCGGGCCTCGGCTCGTCGAGCAGCTTCACCGTGGGCCTGCTCAACGCCTTCTACATCTACCTGGGCGAGCAGGTGACGGCGGAGCGCCTGGCGCGCGAGGCCTGCGAGATCGAGATCGAGCGGCTGGGCAAGCCCATCGGCAAGCAGGACCAGTACATCGCGGCCTACGGCGGGCTGCGCAGCTTCCGGTTCCAGGCGGACGGCGGCGTCGAGGTCGGCCGGCTGCGCGTGTCGCCCGCTGGGGTGCGCGAGATCGGCGCTCGCCTCCACCTCTTCTTCTCGGGCCGCACGCGCAAGGCCGATGCGATCCTGAGCGAGCAGCAGACCCGGACCGGCGACCGGCTCAAGGAGCTGGACGGCATCAAGGAGCTGGCGCTGGAGCTCCAGCCGGCCGTGGAGGCCGGCGAGATCGACCGGCTCGGGGCCGTGCTCCACGCGAGCTGGGAGCTCAAGCGTCGGCTGGCCTCGGGCATCAGCGACCCTGCGATCGAGGAGATGTACGCCCTCGCCCGGCGCTGCGGGGCGCTGGGCGGGAAGATCTGCGGGGCGGGCGGCGGGGGCTTCCTGCTCACCTACTGTCCGCTCGACCGCCGGGATCGTCTCCTGGAGGGCATGGCCGGATACCGGCGGATGCCCTTCCAGCTCGAGCCGGACGGCAGCAAGGTGATCTTCAACTACCGAAGGGACGTGTGGAAATGAAGGGCTATCCCACTTACGCCTCCTCCGCCGACTACCTGAAGCAGGTGGCCGAGCTGCTCGAGGCCCTCCCGGATCCGAGCGATCGCTTCGTGGAGGCGCTCTACGCGGGATTCGAGCAGGGGCGGACGGTCTTCCTGGTCGGGAACGGGGGCAGCGCGGCCAACGCCTCCCACTTCGGCCAGGACCTGGCGAAGGGGACGCTCTCCTCCATGAGCGCGACCCGCCGCTTCCGCGTCGTCCCGCTCACCGACAACATCGGCTTCATCACCGCCCTGGCCAACGACGAGGGCTACGACTCGATCTTCGAGCAGCAGCTCCGCAATCTCGCCGCCTCGGGCGACCTGCTCGTCGCCATCAGCGGATCGGGCAACTCGCCCAACGTGATCCGCGCCGCCGAGTACGCCCGCTCGATCGGGATGACGGTGATCGGCGTGACCGGCTTCGACGGCGGCAAGCTGAAGGCCCTGGCCGACGTGAGCGTGCACATCCCCGTGGACGACATGGGGATGACCGAGGCCCTGCACGGCGTGGTGTTCCACCTGGCCATGTGCCGGCTCCGCGAGCGCCTGGCCGCCGCCGGGTAGCGTCTCTCGGCAGCCCGCCCGTCGTTCCCACCGCCGGCTCCTGGACGCCGGGCCGCTGTCCGCGGCGGCGCGGTTGAGCCGTTCTCCGCCACGAGATCCCCGTGGGGAGTCTCGACGCACCGATCCCGTGGCGAACCGGCAGATCGAACCCTTTTCCGCGCCACTTGCCGGCCCATTTCGCCACTCCCCTATGCCGACTCTTCCCAGGGAGGTCACGGAAATGGGCGTGAACCGCGCGCGTAGGATCCTCATCGACGGCACCATGGCTTGCGGAGGCGGAGGCTTCACGTACCTCGTGAACATCCTCCCGCGTCTGGCGCGGCGGGCGCCCGATTGCGAGTTCCGAGCCCTCGTGTGCAGTGATCGCCTGGCGCACTCCATCGCCTCAGAGCCGAACCTGACGGTGGAGCTGCTCCCGAAGCGGGGGTTCGCAGGCCGCCTGCGCTTCGCCTGGATCGAGGCGCCCCGCCTGGCCCGCCAGTGGGGAGCGGACCTGTACTTCTCGGCGGGCGAGTCGGCGCCACTGCACGCAGCCTGCCCCACGATCGCGAGCCTCCGAAACCCCCACGTCTTCACGAAGCTCGACCAGGGCTGGTCCCGGAAGCAGCGGCTACGCCTGGCCGCCCTTCGCTGGGTGGCCCGTCTGTCGATCCGCTCATGCGACCGGGTCATGTTCGTGAGCGAGGATTCCGCCGAGTGGATCGGGGATGGGCTCGGCCTGCCCGAGCGCCGGCGGGCCGTGATCCATCACGGCATCGACCGCGAAGCCTGGTCGCGGGGAGTGACCAAGACCGTTCACCCGCGCCCCTACATCCTCTCGGTGAGCGAAGTCATTCGCCACAAGAACTACGTGCGCCTGATCGAGGCCTACGCCGCCCTGGCGCGAGTGCGCCCCAACGTCCCGGATCTCGTGATCGTGGGCGACGGGCTGGACCCGGAGTACGAGCAGCGCATGGAGTGCGCCCGCGCCGCGACCGGGGCCCTGGCGGAACGGATTCACATGGTGGGAGGCGTGCCGTACGCGGAGATCCCCTCCTACTACGCGGGGGCCGATCTGTTCGTCTTCCCCTCCTACCTGGAGACCTTCGGGCACCCGCTGCTCGAGGCGATGGCCAGCAAGGTGCCCGTCGTGGCGTCGGACCTCCCGGTGTTTCGCGAGATCGCTGGCGACGCGGCGTTCTACAGCGACCCCCACGACCCGCTGTCGCTCGCCCGGGCGATGGAGGAGGCCCTGTTCGTCCCCGAGGCGCGAAACCTGCTCGTGAAGCGCGGCCTCGAACGCCTGGCCCACTTCAGCTGGGATCGGACGGCCACCCGGCTTCTCGCCCTGTTCGACGAGGTCGGGCGGGAGCGGGCCTTTGCCCCGCGCCGAACGCCGGTGGGGGCAGCGAGCGCGACGAGGCCGCTGGCGCCCGCGCCC
>JAOTUO010000067.1 GCA_029863845.1 Myxococcales bacterium | reverse complement strand
AATTGGCCCAGCTCGATCCGGCGCCCGCCGTGGTGCGGAAGGCCTGCGAGAACCGGGTGCCGATCCGGCCGGGTGGCACCAATCGTGCATTGTTCGATCCCGGAGGAGGCAGTCATGGATGCCCGTACACGCCGGGTCTCGGAGGTCATGCAGACCGAGGTTGCGACGCTGGCTCCACACGATCGTCTGGATCTGGCCGATGACGTGATGCGCCTGGGTCGCGTCCGGCACATGCCGGTGATCGAGGAGGGTCGCGTCGTCGGGCTGGTTTCGGCCCGCGACACGCTGGCCGCATCGCTCACGAAGTCGCTGGAGTTCGATCTGGCCTCGCGGCGCGCTTTCTTGCGATCGGTCGAGGTGGCCGAGGTGATGGCCACGGACCTCGTCACCGTCGAGCCCGACGCGACGCTGCGCGAGGCGGCCGCCCTGATGGTACGGCGCAAGATCGGTGCACTGCCGGTCGTCAAGCCCGACGGGATCCTGATGGGTCTGATCACCGAGACGGACCTGCTGGGGGCTGCCCTGCTCGGTGACGGCGACGACGTCCCGGTCACGGCCGAGGACGTGCCCGCCAAGGATCTCGGGGAGAAGCTCGCCGACGAGTTCGAGGCGATCCAGCGCATGCGCGACGAACTGCGCGTCCAGATCCACCTCGCGAAGGCGGACGCCCGAGACCTCTGGGAGCGTACCGAGCGGAAGCTCGAGGAGGTGGAGGGGAAGCTGAAACTCGTCTCGAAGGGGGCCGCGGAGCCGCTGCACGACGTCGCGGAGGCGGCGCGCGGCCTGCTGCGGGAGATCCGCGACGGCTACCTGCGCATTCGGAAATCCCTCTAGGGGAGCCCGATGTACGAGTTCATGAACTACCAGGTCCGCGACGTGATGTCGCCCCCGGTTTCGATCGGGCCCGAGGCGTCGCTGGGCGAGGCCGAGCGCGTGCTCGAGAAGAACGGCTTCAACGCCTTGCCGGTGGTCGACGCCGACGATCGGCTGATCGGATTCGTCACGACCCTCGATCTGCTCAAGGCCTTTGCCTTCAACGACGAATCGATCCTTCCTTCGTACGACGACATCATGCGCCGCCCGGTCGTCGGCATCATGTCCCGCTATCCGACGACCGTGCCCCCTCGGCAGCCGCTCACGCGCACGCTCCAGAAGATGATCGACTCCCGGAACAAGAGCTTTCCCGTCGTCGTCGATGGGCGTCTGGTCGGAATCGTCGCACGCGAGGATCTGATGCGCGCGCTGCGCCGCGCCGACGCCGGCGAACGCCCGGGCGAGTGAAGGCTCGGGGTCGCCCTCGACCCCGGCCGCGCCCACGTCGCAACGCGCTAGCCGACGTGCGACGCCTCGGAGAACATCTCGTAGGCCGCCAGGATCAGGTCGGACTCGGTGATCAACCCGACCAGGCGGGCGCCCTCCGGCCTCACCTCGACGGCAGGAAGGCAGCCGAGGCGCAGATGGTGGAGTCGGATGGCGGCGTCCGCGAGCGGCGTCTCGGGCGTGACGAAGTAGGGCGGATCGGTCATCGCGTCCGCCACCGCGACGGCCGCCAGTAGCGCCATCCGGTCCGCGTCGCGGTGCGTCTCGAGCTGGGCGAGCGCCTGCTCCTGGACGTCGCGGTACGAGAGGATTCCGGCGAGCAGTCCGTCGCGCACCACGACCAGGTGGCGGAGGTGAGCCATCCGCATGAGCTGATGCGCCTCGAGCAGGCTGTCTTCGGGCGAGACGGTGATGAACTCGCGCCGCATGAGCTCGCGGACGCTGCGCGGGGGGGAGCTGCGGCCGCTTGCGTGGGTTGCTTCCATGACTACGCCCGAACCGGTGCAGGGGGCGTGCCAACCGGGCTTGCGTCCGCCGGTGGGTCCGCCGCGCCGCAGGTGCCGGAATGCGGGGCCGGGCCGGGCCCGATGGGTCGCGGCTGCCACAGCGTCTCCAGGAACTGTCCATTCGCGCCGTGGGGACGCCTGCCCCATGTGGGGCAGGCGCGGACGCCGGCCGGTTGACAGCGGGGCCCCGTGGATGGAGGTTTTGGGAGATGAGCGAGTCAGCCGACCTCAGCCAGCGGCTGGCCTACCTGAGCCTGGGCCCCGCGGACCTCGAGCTCCTGGCAGAGCTCCGACCGGTCCTCGCGAAGCACGCCGACAACTTCGTGGCGGCCTTCTACCGCCACCTGCTCTCCTTCGAGCCGACGCGCCGGCTCCTGCGCGATCCGGCCGTCAAGGAACGGGTCCTCGTGATGCAGCGGGGCTACCTCATGAGCCTCGCGGGTCCGACCCTGGACGAAGCCTTCGTCGCCGAACGGCGGCAGATCGGCGAGGTGCACGAGCGGGTCGGCCTCGAGCCGGGCTGGTTCCTGGGCGCCTACGCCCTGTACACCTCGCTCCTCACCCCCCTCATCTGCGAGGTCTACTCTGGAGACCCGGAGCGGGGTTCGCGGACCCTGGTCGCGCTGCAGAAGCTGCTCTTGCTCGACGCCCAGCTCGCGATGGAGTCCTACATCGCGAGCCACGAGCAGAAGCTTCAGTACCTGACCGCGGAGATGGGGCGGGAAGGGCAGCGGCTCGGCCGCGCCTACGAGAAGCAGCGAGCGGAGCTTCGCCGCACCACCCAGCGCGCGCAGGCGGCCGAGGAGCTGGCCTCCATTGCCACCCTCGTGGCCGGCCTCGCCCACGAGATCGGAACGCCCATGGGCGTCATCCAGGGCCACGCAAAGATGCTGGAATCCGCGATCTCGGACGACAACGCCCGCTGGCGGCTCCGGACGATCCAGGAGCAGATCGGGCGCATTTCGAAGATCATCCAGACCCTCCTGAACATGGCGCGTCCCGGACGCTCCCGGCGCATGCCGATCGTCCTGGAGCCGCTGCTCGACACGACCCTCATGTTCCTGTCGGAGAAGCTCGCGCAGCGGAAGATCGGTTTGAAGCGCCGCTACGAGCCGGTTCCCAGCGTCAGCGGCGACCGCGAACGGCTCCAGCAGCTCTTCCTGAACCTGTTCCTCAACGCGGCGGACGCCATGCCCGATGGCGGCGAGCTGTGCGTGTGCGTGGAGATGTCCGAGGACAACGAGGTCGCGGTCCGCATCACCGACACCGGAACCGGCGTGCCGGAGGCGGATCTGCCGCGCCTGTTCGAGCCCTTCTTCACCACCAAGGAGATGGGGGAGGGCAACGGGCTGGGACTGATGGTGGCCAAGGGGATCATCACCGATCACGGCGGCCACATCGAGGTGAACAGTCGGGAGGGCGAGGGCACCGAGTTCCGGCTCCTCTTCCCCGGGCCGGGACTGGCGTCCGGTGACGGGATCTAGGCGCCGCGACGCTCGGAGCCGATCGACGCCATGACGCCGGTTCGAACCCTGCTCGTCGCGACCGACTTCTCGGACTGCTCGGCTGCGGCGCTGGCTGCCGCGGCGGCGCTGGCGAAGACGTTCGGAGCGGAGGTGCACCTGCTGCACGCCTTCGAGCTTCCGGTTCCGCGCGTGATGGCCTACGAGGTACCGGTCTCCCACCTCTACATCCAACAGGCCCGGGACGCGGCCGCTGCGCGACTGCGCGAGGAGGCGGACCGGGTCGCCGCCGCGGGCGTCCCGGTGCATACGCACCTGGAGGAGGTGCCCGCCGCAACCTCGATCGTCCGCGTCGCCGCAGAGATGGGCTGCGACTGGATCGTGGTGGGTACCCGCGGCCGCACCGGGCTCCAGCACATCCTGCTCGGAAGTGTCGCCGAGCGCGTGGTCCGGCTGGCGCCCTGCTCCGTGCTCACCGTCAAGGCCGCGACGGGCTGACGGGAGACGCCCGCGGGTCTCGGGGGCAGGCCCCCGGGCTGGGGAGCTTCGCCCCAACGCGCCGCAGCCGCGGGGCGCCCGAGCCTCGTCTCCGCGGCGCTGGGGCGCCGGACCGCGTGGCACGTGCGTTGCAAACGTTTGCGATTCAGGAGCCGCGGTCGGAGCGGCTTGCGACCCGGACGCGCGAATGGCGATCAGCATCGAGCGGCTCGACAGCGCGCCCGGCGACGCGCAGCCGAAGGATCTGAGCCTCGCGCGCTCCCGCTTCACCCTGCATCGCTGGCCCCCGCGGACATGACGGACCCGCGTCCCCGACAGGCCGAGCGCGCCCAGGAACGCCTCGGGATGGTGCGGGACATCGAAGCCGAGGTGCGGGAAACGGTGAGCTGGATCGGGCGCTCGGCGCTTGCTCCCCGCGTGATTACCGCGATGAAGCGGGTGCCGCGCCACGCCTTCGTGCCGCCCAGCCAGTCCGCCGCCGCCTACGCCAACACGCCGCTTCCGATCGGACACGGACAGACGATTTCGCAGCCCTACATCGTCGCCGTCATGACCGAGCTCGCACGGGTGGGCGAGGACGACGTCGTGCTCGAGGTGGGGACGGGCTGTGGCTACCAGTCGGCTGTGCTGGCGGAGCTCGCCCGGCAGGTCTACTCGATCGAGGTGGTCCCGGAGCTCGCCGAGCAGGCTCGGGAGCGCCTGGCCCGCCTCGGCTACACCAACGTCGAGGTTCGCGCCGGCGACGGCCGGAAGGGCTGGCCCGAGCGCGCACCCTTCGACGCCATCGTCGTCACCGCTGCGGCCGAGGAGGTTCCGCCGCTCTTGCTCGCGCAGCTCGGGCCCGACGGGCGCCTGGTGATACCGGTCGGAGGCGGCTTCTTCGGGCAGGAGCTCGTGGTGGTCGAGCGCGATGCGGAGGGAGAGGTGGAGACCCGCGACGTGCTGCCCGTGCGCTTCGTGCCGCTGCGCCACGCGTCGGCCGAGGAGGCCTGAGCTTCGCGTGTCCCTCGGGTGGGGGAGGCTGCCCCTCGCATGCGGGACGGTGGGGCAGCGCGCATCAGGAGGCCCGTGACCGCGGCGCCCCCGGCGTTCCGAGGCCGGTACGGGGATTGCAAAGTCTTGGCCTTGGATGTCGGCATGACGAAACGAGCTCGCTCTGAAGGCCCGTTTCCGCCCCGCAGGGATCGTCTGATCCGCGAGCGGGAGCACGATCCGTACCGCCAGCGGCGGAATCCGTCGGAGCCCACCGTGTGCCCGGACTGCGGCGCGGTATTTCGCGAGGGGCGATGGCAGTGGGCGGCAGGTCCCGCCGACGCCCCGCGCCAGGCGTGTCCGGCCTGCCGCCGCATCGCCGATGGCTATCCGGCGGGCCGCCTGACGCTGACGGGCGACTTCGTCGCGGCGCATCGGGACGAGATCGTCCGGCTCGCGCGCAACGTGGAGGCGCGGGAGAAGGAGGCGCACGCCCTCAAACGCATCATCGGAGTGAACCGGGAGGAGGAGGCCGTCGTCGTCACCACGACCGACATGCAGCTCGCGCGTGCCATCGGCGAGGCGTTGGCGTCCTCCTACCAGGGTGAGCTCGACTACCACTACGACGAGGGCGGCAGCTTTCTACGCGTGCGCTGGAGTCGCTGAAGCCGGGCTCCATTCACCGCAGTCGACTGCGCTAGAATCCAATGCCGCGCACGGGGCGTACGCGTCGAGCGCGACGCAATGCTTCGGGCGGCCGGCGGGACGCGAAAGGAGGTCACGCCATGGGGCGTCCACCGAAGCTGCGTGCCATCGGACCGGCGAGCTACGAGCTTCCGATCGGCTTCAAACCAGGCATGCGGGTTCCCGTGCGCGTCTACGGTACGGAGAAGCTCGTTGCGGAGATGGACGACCAGGTCTACCAGCAGGCGGCGAACGTCGCGACGCTGCCGGGCATCGTCCGCGCCAGCTTCTGCATGCCCGATGCGCACTGGGGCTACGGGTTCCCCATCGGCGGCGTCGCCGCCGTCGATGCCGAGACCGGGGTGATCTCACCGGGCGGGATCGGCTTCGACATCAATTGCGGCATGCGGCTCGTGCGCACGAAGCTCCGCTGGCCGGAGGTCCAGCCGCGGCTCCGGAAGCTGGTCGACGCGCTGGCGGCCCGCGTTCCGGCGGGCGTGGGTTCGCGCGGCTTCGTGCGCGCGACGCCCGACGAGTTCCGCGAGGTGCTGCGAGGGGGCGCTCGCTGGGCCGTGCGCAACGGATACGGCACCCGCGACGATCTCGCCTTCACCGAGGCGCAGGGCTGCTTCGAGGGGGCCGACCCCGACTGCGTGAGCGAACGCGCCGTCGAGCGGGGGCGCCGTCAGATCGGAACCCTCGGCTCGGGCAACCACTACCTCGAAATCCAGGTGGTCCGCCCCGAGGGCATCTTCGACGCGGAGCTCGCGGAGGCCTTCGGCCTGGGGTTCCCGGAGCAGGTCGTCGTGATGTTCCACTGCGGGAGTCGCGGCTTCGGTCACCAGGTGGCGACCGACTATCTGCACGAGTTCCTGCGCGCCATGCCGCAGAAGTTCGGCTTCCCCGTCATCGACCGCGAGCTCGCCTGTGCGCCCTTCGCCTCCCGGGAGGGTCGTGATTACTACGCCGCCATGTGTTGCGCCGCGAACATGTCCTTCGCGAACCGCCAGGTGATCCTGCACCGCATTCGCGAGGTCTTCTCCGAGCTCTTCGGAAGGGACCCGGACGCTCTCGGGATCGAGAACGTGTACGACGTCTCGCACAACACCGCGAAGCTCGAGCGCGTCCGACTCGACGGGGTCGAGCGCCGGCTCCTCGTGCACCGGAAGGGCGCGACGCGCGCCTTTCCTCCGGGGCATCCCGAGCTGCCGCCGGCGTATCGCGCCACGGGCCAGCCCGTGATCATCGGCGGGAGCATGGAGACCGGCTCCTACGTCCTCGCCGGCGTGGCGAGCGGCGAGGCGAGCTTCTTCAGCACGGCCCACGGGAGTGGCCGCCGGATGAGCCGCACCCGCGCGCGGAAGCTGGTGCGGGGTCGCGAGCTCCAGGACCGCATGAGTGCGCGCGGCATCCTGGTGCACGCCGCCTCGCAGCGCGGGCTCGCCGAGGAGGCGGGCTTCGCCTACAAGGACGTGGACGAGGTGGCCGAGGCCACCGAGCTCGCGGGGCTCTCGCGCCGCGTCGTGCACCTGCTGCCGGTCGGGAACGTGAAGGGGTGACGTCCGCGTCGGCCTTCGAGTTCGTGGATCGAGTGACGAGCGACCTCTGCTTCGTCGCTCGCGGCGCGAGCGTCGAGGACGTGTTTGCCGCCTCGGCCGAGGCGCTCCTCGCGGCGACCGTGGAGGATCCGGGGACGGTGACCGCGCGGGTGCGCCGATCCCTCGCACTGGAGGAGCCGGCCCTCGACCTGCTGCTGCTGCGATTCCTGAACGAGTTGATCTACTGGAAGGACGCGGAGCAGCTGCTCCTGCGCCCCGAGACGCTCCGGGTCTCGCAAGCGGGGGCAGCGCGCCTGGAGGCACAGCTCGCGGGCGAGCGGATCGACCCCAGTCGGCACCGCCTGGAGGGCGACGTGAAGGCCGCCACCGCCCACGGCCTGCGGGTGGGCCCCGGCGGCGGAGACGGGGGCTGGGAGGCCGCGGTCACCCTGGACGTCTGATTCCGCCGGGCGCGCGGGAGCGGGCGCGATCGTGGCTACCTTCCCGTCATGGCGGAGGATGCCCCGCTGCCTCTGGGCAAGCTCCCGGCCGCGCTGCTGCGCGAGCTGCTGGCCGCGGGCCCGCCCCCGCCCGAGGATCTGCGCCTTCCCCCGGCTGTCGGCGAGGACGCCTGCGTCATCCAGGTGGCGGGCGGCGCGCTCGTCGCCGCCACCGACCCGATCACGCTCACCGGGCACGGCATCGGCGCCCACGCCGTCGTGGTCAACGCCAACGACGTCGCCGTGCTCGGCGTGCGGCCGCGCTGGTTTCTCGCCTGTGTGTTGCTGCCCGCGGGCACGCGAGAGGCGGAGGTCCGCGCCGTCTTCGAGGAGATGCGCACCGCGCTTGCGGGCATCGACGCTGCGCTCGTGGGCGGCCACACCGAGGTCACGGGCGCCGTCACGCAGACGGTGGTCGTGGGCCAGATGCTGGGGCTGCGTGAGGACGGACGCTTCGTGCGGACCGGCGGCGTGCAGGCGACCGACATCGTGCTGCAGATCGGGCCCGCGCCCATCGAGGGGGCGGCGGTGCTGGCGCGCGAAGCGGGCGAGCGACTGCGCGACGTGCCGGAGGCGCTTCTCGAACGCGCGCGCGCTGCGCTGCGCGACCCGGGCATCAGCGTCGTCGATGCCGCGCTGCGGGCCGCGGACCTGGGCGCGACGGCGTTGCACGATCCGACTGAGGGAGGCCTCTCGGCCGGCCTCCACGAGCTGGCCGAGGCCTCGGGCCTGGCCCTGCGCGTCGACGTCGGGTCGCTGCTGTGGTTCGAGCCCGGCCTCGCCCTCTGCGACGCGGTCGGCGCCGATCCCTGGGGAGTGCTGGCGTCGGGGACGCTGCTCGCGGCTTTTCCGGCGGCGTCCGCAGAGGCGGCGCGTGACGTCCTGGCGGGGGAGGGGTACGCCGTCGGCAGCATCGCCCGCGCCGAGCCGGGTGTCGGCGTCTGCCGGGCCGACGGCTCGCGGCTCCCGCGCCACGAGCGCGACGAGCTTTCGCGCGTGCTCGGCGCCGACCCTGCCTGAACGCCCCCATCGGGACGCCTGCGGGGCCCGCGGTGCGGTATGCTGGAGGTCGAGTGCGCCGCCCTGGCTTCCGGACGATCGGGAGCGCATCCGGGCGCGGCGACCCCAGCGGGTCGCCCGATACAACGCCCCCCGGCGCGGCGCAAACGCGATGGTGCGGGTGTGCGCCCGCGCTTCGGAGTCCCTGCGTTTGACGTCGATCCGGGATGGTGGAGTGGACAAGCGACCGCGCCGCGGACGCGCGCGGCGCAGGCCGCGGCGCGCGGGGCGGCGCGGGGGCGGCGAGGGGACGCTGGGGACCGCCGGGGCGGGGGAGCCCGGCGCCTCGGGTCCGGCGCTGCCGCGGGCGGTCCACGCGGCGGCGCAACGGCTCGGGATTCGCACGCTGCACCCGGAGCAGGAGCGCGTGATCGCGCACTCGCTCGCCGGCCGCGACGTGCTGATGATCCTGCCCACCGGATTCGGGAAATCCGCCTGCTACCAGGTCCCCTCGATGGTCCTCCCGAAGCCGGTTCTGGTGATCTCGCCGCTGCGAGCGCTGCTGCGGGACCAGCACGAGAAGCTGCTCGAGCGCGACGTTCCCTGCGTGCGCCTCGACGGCACCGTGCGCGGGCGCGCGCGGCAGGCGGCCCTTTCACGGGTGGCGGAAGGCGGCTCGCTGCTGGTCATGACCACGCCCGAGACACTCGACGCCGCGGACACGCGCGAAGCGCTCGCCAAGTCCGGTGTCGGGCTCGTTGCGATCGACGAGGCGCACTGCCTTTCTGAGTGGGGGCACGATTTCCGCCCGGCCTACCTGCGTATGGGGGCGCGCCTGAGCGTGCTCGGCTCGCCGCCGCTCCTGGCGCTCACGGCCACCGCCACGCCCCGGGTGCGCAGCGCGATCGTGGGCTCGCTCCGCATGCGCGAGCCCCGCGTGGTGGCGAGCTCTCCGCACCGCTCGAATCTCGCGTTCGAGGTCCTGCCCTGCGATGAGGACGTGCGGGGCCGTGTCCTGATTCGGCTGGCCCGGCGCCTGCGCCGTCCCGGCATCGTGTACTGCGCGACGCGCCGCGAGGTCGACATCGTCTATACGCTTCTGCGTCGATTCGGCATGCCGGCGTACCACTATCACGGGGGGATGACGGCCAAGGAGCGCAACACCCAGCAGGCCCGGTTCATGCGGCACGGACACCGCACCGTGATGGTCGCCACCAGCGCCTTCGGCCTCGGGATCGACAAGCCCGACATCCGCTACATCCTGCACTACCAGTCGCCGGCATCGCTCGAGCAGTACGTGCAGGAGGCCGGGCGCGGAGGGCGAGACGGGCGCAAGTCCAACTGCATCCTGCTCCACGACCCGACGGATCGCAGCATCCACGAAGCCCTGCTGGCCCGCAGCCGGGTGCGCCCGGACCAGCTGTATCGCATCGGCCGGGCGCTCGCGGCCTGGTCCGACGAGCGCCGGAGCCCCTCGCTCGAGGCGCTGGCGCTCTCGGCGGAGCTGGGGCCTCGGATCGCGGCGGCGCTGCTGTCGCCGATCGAAGAGGCGGGCCTGATCCGTTGGGACGATTCCGAGATCCGCGTGACCGCGCCGCCGGGCGGGGTCGAGGAGGGGGTTCGCGGCCTCGCCGGACGCTTCGAGACGCTGCGGTCCCAGGACGCCCGGCGTCTCGACGCGATCGAAGAGTACTCGCGCGCCTCGGGGTGCCGCGCCACCTTCCTGCAGGGCTACTTCGGCGAGGAGGCCGATGCCCCCTGCGGCCTGTGCGACGTCTGTCGTGGGCAACCGGGCCGGCCGGAAGGCTTCTTCGAGCCGCTGGCGGCTCCGCGGACGCCAAAGCGGCGACCGGGCCGGAAGAAGACCCGCCGCTCGCGCGGCCGCCGCCGCCGGACCCGCACGGCCGGAGCGTGACCGCCGCGGGGTGGTTGCCCCCGGGAGAGCCGCGTCCGGGAGTGCGTCAGCGCGACGGCGCGCCGGGAGGCGCGGGATGGATCGCGTTGGCCTGCGGGCCCTCGTCGCCGGCCTCGACATTGAGCGCCACGCGATCGCCCTCCGCGAGGTCGTCGAAGGCGACTCCGCCCTTGACGGCGTTGCGGTGGAAGTAGACCTGCTCGCCGTCATCGATCAGCACGAAACCGTATCCATCTTCGCGAAACACACGGTCCACGATTCCGAGGTGCGGCGGCGGCGGCTGCTGCTCCGACCGGCGCGACAGCCGGCGGTCGCGCATGCGACGCAGCTCCCGCTCGAATGCGTCCATGGACTCGTTGAGCGCCAGTCCGACCTCCGTTCGCGTCCGCGCGGCCACGATCTCGCGCCCGCGCGCCTCGGCCGTGATGCGGACCTCCTGACCGCCGTGCCGGTGGTGCCGGTTGGGCCGTGCGGTGATCCGCACGTCGATGAGATCGCTGTGGTGGGCGGCGAGTCGCTCGACGCGCTGCTCGATCGCGGCCCGCTCGTCTTCGCTGAGAGATTCGACATTGTGCCAGTGGATCTCCATGCTTCCTCCGCGCCGTGAAACGAATGAGCGTCATGCGGGTCGCGCCTCAAGAGCGATGTCGGAGGAGGCGGCCGATGGTGCCCGCCTCCTCGACCAGCAGCTCGATCACGTCATCGAGAGACAGGACTCCAACGAGGCGGTCGCGATCGTCGACGACCGGCACCCGGCGCACCCGACACGTCGCCATCTGGGCCAACGCATCCTCGATGGGCATCGTCTCGCGCACCGATGCGACGGGCGTGCTCATGAGCTCGGAAACCGGGGTCGACGCCGGGTCCTTGCGCTCGGCCACACAGCGCACCATGACGTCGCGATCGCTCAAGATCCCGATCGGAAGACGCTCGAGGTCGAGCACCACCAGGGTCCCCGTCTGCTCCCGGGCCATGCGCCGCGCGGCTTCGAGGACCGTCTCGTCCGGGGAAGCGGTATGGACCGTTCGGACACAGATCTTCCCGACCGACAACGACGTCTCCCGGGCTCGCGCCAAGGCTCCGGACGCACCCGGCAGCGGATGGCGCACGCCTCCGCATCGGATCTTCGCCGCCCTGGGGACGGGTGCAAGCTTCGTGCCCCGAAGGCCCTGCGGGGGCTTCGGGGGGTCGGGGCTGCCCGTCCGGAAACCCACGGCCGGGCCGCGGTGGCGTACCATGCGGCCGGACGAGCGGGAAGGACGCCGTGGCGAACGTGAGCATTCTCGGGGCCGGCGCTTTCGGTACGGCGCTGGCGCTGCACAGCGCGAGCCTGGGCCACCGGGTTCGGGTGTGGGCTTTCGACGAAGGCCTCCCCGAAGCCGTGGCGGCGCAGGCGGAGAACGCCGCGTATCTGCCCGGCGTCTCGGTGCCGCGCGAGATCCACTTCAGCAACGACCTGGCCGAGGTGCTCGCCGAGGCCGAGCTGGTCCTGTTCGTCGTTCCCTCCGCGTACATGCGCCGCGTGAGCGCCGCCGCCGCCGCGTGGATTCCCGACGCGGCTCTGATCACCTCGACCGCGAAGGGGATCGAGAGCGACACGCTGGCGCTCATGAGCGACGTGCTGGCGGAGACGCTCGCGGCGCACCGGCAGCGGCTCACGTTCCTCTCGGGCCCGAGCTTCGCGCGCGACGTCGCGGCGGGCCTGCCCGCCGACGTGGCGCTGGCCGCCGACGACATCGACGTGGCGCGCCGCGTCCAGTCGATCCTTCACGCGCCGCTCTTGCGCGTCTACGCGAGCGATGATGTCGTCGGCGTCGAGCTGGGAGGAGCGCTCAAGAACGTCGTCGCCGTCGCCTGCGGGGCCGCCTATGGACTCGGTCTCGGAGCTTCGGCCCTCGCCTCGCTCATGACGCGCGGGCTGGCGGAGATCGCGCGCCTGGGCTCGGCGCTCGGCGCCAACCCCCTGACTCTCCTGGGATTGGCGGGCGTGGGGGACCTGACGCTCACCTGCCATGGAGAGCTCTCGCGCAATCGCCAGATGGGAATCCGACTCGCCAAGGGAGAGCGGGCCGCCGACATCGCGGCGTCGCAGAAAGCCGTGGCCGAGGGCTACGTGAGCGCGCTGCCGGTTCACCGACTCGCCGCCCGCGAGGGCGTCGAGATGCCCATCGCCGAGGGCGTCTACCGGGTTTGCTACGAGGGCGCCGGCGTCCGCGAGGAGGCCTTGCGTCTCATGAGCCGCGAAATGAAGGACGAGTTCGCGGGCGTCTTCAAGCCGCGATGACGAGCGGGGCGCTGCCCCGGGGCTTCGACCCATTTCGCCCCAGCGTATCGGATTCCTGCCCCAGTGAAGGTTCCGGCGTGCGGAAGCGTTGCGCTGCATCGCCGCGAGACCGGCACGTCCTGTGCAAGCATTCCGTGGTGGACGGCAGCGCTTGGCGAGGAGGGTGCGGGAGAGGACGTCGGCGGTGGAAATAGCGGTCAAGAACTGGATGAGCGGCGACCCGGTCGCGATCGATCCCGAGGCTTCGGCCCTCGAGGCGCTCGATCTCATGGTCGAATACGACATCCGACATCTTCCGGTGATCGACCCCGAGCGACACGTGATCGGCGTGCTCTCGATCGATGACCTGCGGGCCGCTCTTCCGGTCGCGGTGAGCTCGCGCCGGCAGCCTCCGGCGACGGACCGGGAGCGAATCCGCGAATGGTGCGTCGGCGAGATCATGAGCCATGCACCGGAGACCTTGCGCGACGACGCCTCGTTGGGGGATGCCGCGGACCGCATGGCCGATCGCCGCATCGGCTGCATTCCGATCGTCGACGACTCCGAGCGGCTCGTGGGTCTGCTGTCCGAGACGGATGCGCTGCGCGCGCTCGCGGCGTCGCTCTGGTCGGAGCGGGTCGCCGAACGCCGCGGCAACGCGCTGGAGTTCGAGCGTCTCGTCCACGACCTGAAGCACGAGCGCGAGCGCATCACCAAGCGCCTGGACCGGTATCACGATACGGAGCGGCAGCTTTCCGCCGACCAGCACGACCAGCCGATGGACGATTACGAGCGCGGAGCCGACCTGCGCGAAGTGCGATTCGTCGAGCGGCTCGACGCGCTCGCGACGCAGCGGCTGGAAGCCATCGACCGGGCGCTGGACCACGCGGCCCAGGGGCGTCTGAGTGTCTGCGAGTCGTGCGGCGGAAAGATTCCGCTCGCCCGTCTGCGAGCGCTTCCCGGCACGACCGTCTGTATCGCGTGCGCGCGCGCCGGCGAGGCGCGCGCCGAGCCCGAGGAGCCCTTCGAACGCGTCCCCGGCGGTCGGGCCGAGAGCGGGCGTCCGGAGCTGGGCAGCCGGGTCTACACGCGATTCGGCGAAGGCCAGCTCGTTCGCATCCAGCCGTTCGGCACCTGCCGGCGCTGCGGCGACGTGGAGGGGCGACACGACATCGACCAGGACGCCGTCGTCTGCGGCGGCGACGATTGCAGACAACAGCTCGCCGGCGTGCGCGACCTCGCGGTCGTGGCCCTCGGCGAACGCGAGGTCTACGTGGATCCGGTGGAGCTCGGCTCTCCGGCCGCCGCGCCCTACGACTAGGCGAGCCCTCGTCCCGCGCGCGGGGGTTCGCGGGATCCACTACCCTGGCCGGGGATCGCCGGTGGAGGACGCGTGGGCCGGGTCGCGGGCGATGTGATGCAGACCGACGTGCGGACTGTCGGCGTCGAGACGACCCTCGCCGAGCTGGATCGCGCATTCCTCGAGGAGCGCGTCAGCGGCTTCCCGGTCGTGCAGGACGGGCGCATGGTGGGCCTGGTCTCCCGCTCGGACGTGGTTCGTCAGCTGGGCGTCGAGCAGAGCGTCGCGGAGACCATTTCCGATTACTACCGCGACGTCGGCGGAATCCGGATCGATCCCCCCGAGACGATCGACGCGATCGCCCGGCAGGTCGGAGCGCGGATCGAGAAGCTGCGCGTCAAGGACGTCATGGTCCACGACCTCATCACGGTAACGCCGACGGACTCGCTGCAGGAGGTCGCGCAGATCCTGGTCGAGCACCGCATCCACCGCCTTCCCGTCGTGGAGGCGGGACGCCTGCTGGGAATCCTCACGAGCCTCGATCTCGTGCGGCTATTGGCCGAGGGTCACGTGAAGCCCGGGTAGGGGCGCGCCTCGGGATTCGAAGGGATGCCAGAGCCGGCAGGCGTGCGCAGCGAACCGATGCGTCGGTTGCGACCGGACAACGAAGATATCGCCGACCTGCTCGAGCGGATCGCCGACCTGCTCGAGGCCCAGGAGGCGAACATCTACCGCGTCCGCGCCTATCGCGCCGCCGCGCGCACGGTGCGCGAAGCCGCCGAGCCGCTGTCGGCGATGGACGCCGCCGTCGGCCCGGACGCCCTGGAGCGGTTGCCGGGCATCGGCAAGAGCATCGGGGCCCTCGTGCACGAGTACGTGCACACGGGTCGGGCGGGGCTGCTCGATCGCCTCGAGGGGCAGGTTTCGCCGGAGGATCTCCTGGCGACCGTGCCCGGCATCGGCGAGCGGCTCGCGGTGCGGATCCACCGCGACCTCGGGATCGAGACCCTCGAGGACCTCGAGCTCGCCGCCCACGACGGGCGCCTCGAACGCATCCGGCGGTTGGGTCCGCGGAGGGTGCGGGGGATCCGGGATGCGGTGGCGGGCATCCTGAGTCGTTCGGCACGCCGTCGCGCGCAGCGGTGGCGCTGCCTCGAGGCTCCCGGGGACGGCGCTCCCGCGGCCGCAGAGCCGCGCCCGACGGCGAGTGCGATCCTCGCGGTGGACGCCGAATACCGACGGCGGGCGCAGGCGGGTACGCTGCGGACCATCGTGCCGCGGCGTTTCAACCCGAGCGGCGAGGCCTGGCTGCCGATTCTCCACACGGAAAGGGACGGCTGGTCCTTCACCGCGCTCCATTCCAACACCGCCCGCGCACACGAACTGGGTACGACGCGCGACTGGGTCGTGATCTACTACGAGCTCGACGGTCACGAGGGGCAGTGCACCGTCGTGACCCAGCGCGGCGGCCCGCTCCGAGGACGTCGGGTCGTTCGCGGACGCGAATCCGAGTGCGCGGAGTCGGCGCCCGGGGGCCGCCCGCCGAACGCGCCGACTCCGGCCTAGGAGCCTGACCCAAGACTCGCCATTTGGTAAGCATGGCGGTCATGGGGAGTGAGATCCAGTTCAAGGGCTACGAGCA
>JAOTUO010000361.1 GCA_029863845.1 Myxococcales bacterium | reverse complement strand
CGGGCAGGGGCGTCAGGATGCTCCAGTAACGAGGCCGCGGGGGTTCGGACGGGGTCATGGGGGGCGTCCTCCGTGTCGCGGTGGCGCGCGCTCAGCCCTTGCGGCTCAGGCGCTCGATGCCACCGAGAAAGAGCTCGGTCGCGAATCGCGTGGCCCCGGCGACGTCGGCCGGCTTCTGCCGGACCACGGCGAACGCCAGCTCCGCCGCCGTCGCCACCATCGATCGCGCCAGGTAGTCGATGTCGATGGGCGGGATGATCCCCTGTCGCAACTTCTCGCGCAGGTCGTCGGCCAGCTCTTCGATGGCGGGCTCGAGCGCGGTCGACGCCGTCAGGTCGTGGATCTCGCCGGCGTTTCGGACCATGAGCTCCAGGATCACCTCGTCCTCGACGAAGACGCGGAAGCAGCACTCGAAGGCCGAGTGCAGCATCTCCTCCAGCGACGTCGCCCGCGACCGGGCTTCGCGGACGCGGCGGCGAAGCTCGCGCTGGAACTCCTCGATCAGGACGCGCAGCACCGACTCCTTGTCGGGGAAGTAGTTGTAGAAGGTGCCGGTGGCGAGGTCGGTGCCGCGGATGATGTCGCGCACGGTGGCGGCGCCGTAGCCCACTTCGCAGAAGACCTTCCGGGCCGCGTCCAGGATGGCGTTGCGGTTGCGGGTCGCTTTCTGCTCGCGCTTTCCGGGCTCCGACGCTCCGGGCAGGACCGCGAAATCGGGCATGGCGGCCCCCACCCCTCAGCGCGCTTCCGTGAACACGTTCGGCGCGTCGGGGTCGAAGGCCTCGAGGAGGAAGCGCTCCTGGGGCTTCTCCGAGGCGGTCTTCGGGATCTCGGGCACGACCTGGAGGTAGGAGGGCACGAAGTTGGGCTCGAGCGCCTTCCGGCAGGCGGTGAAGACCTCCGCCGCGGAGAACGCCTCGGCGTCGACGGGGACGATGGCCGCCACGACGTCCTTCTCGCCCGGCGCGCCCGAGGCCGCCGTCACGCCGTAGATGGTGACGTCGGAGACCGACGGAACCTCGGCGATCGCCTTCTCCACGAAGCTCGTGTTGACGAAGTCGCCGTTGTGGCGGATGCCGCCGCCCTTGCGGTAGTCGAAGAAGAGCCAGCCATCCGCGTCCGCGTGGCCCATGTCGCCGCTGCGCAGCCAGCCGCCGCGCGTCTTCTTCGCCGAGGCGTCGGGGTTGCCGTGGTACTCCACGCTCGCCGCACTGCCGTCGCCGGGGCGCGAGCAGATCTCGCCCACGACGCCCGGCCCGCACTCCTCGTCGTTCTCGTCGAGGATCTTCATCTCGAGGCCGCCCATGGGTTTTCCGAAGGATCCGATGGGGCCCTGTCCGACGGGCTTGGCCGCCAGCCCACCCTCGACGGCGCCGTACCACTCGAAGATCTCGACCCCGAAGCGCCGCTCGAAGGACTCCCAGATCGCCGCGGGCATCCCCGCGCTCATGACGAAGTGCACGGGATTGTCGGCGTCGTCGGGTCTCTCGGGCTCGCTGTAGATGGCCGTGGCCATGCCTCCCAGCAGCGAGAAGGTGGTGCCGCCGTGGGCGCGGCACACGTCCCAGAGCTTCGACTTGGTGAAGCGGCGGCTGAAGACGGCGCGCAGGCCCATGAAGAGGGAGGGCGCGAGGGTCACCGCCTGGGCGTTGCCGTGGGTGAGCGAGAGGCCCGTGTAGGGGCGCTCCTCCCCCGGCCGGTAGCCCGCCAGTGCACCCACCATCGCGAACATCCCGAAGCGTATGTTGGGGAAGACGACCCCCTTGGGATCTCCCGTCGTCCCGGAGGTGTAGATGATCTGGAGCGGATCGTTCGGGTCCTCGAGGCGCACGTCGACGTCGGGCGCCGGCTTCGCCAGGATCTCCCGAATCGATTCGACGCCGGCCGCGTCCGCGAGGGGCAGGGCGTCCTCGCCCTCGCCCGTCTCCAGCGCGAGCAGCCAACGCAGGTCCGGGTTCTGGTCTCGCGCGGCGAGCGCATCCCGCAGGCAGTAGTCGGCGCACACGATGCCCCGGCACCCCGCGTTGCGCAGCATGAAGGTCAGCTTCTCGCCGCGCGTGCGCGGATCGATGGGGACGAGCACGCAGCCCGTGATGGAGGCCGCGATCATCGTCTCCACGAACTCCGGGTGGTTGCGCAGCATGAGCGCGAAGCGGTCGCCGCGCTCCATGCCCTGCGCGACGAGCGCCGCCGCCAGGCGCCCCCCGTTCGTCGCGAGGTCCGCGTAGGTGCGTACTTCGTCCGGCGTCGCACCGCCGTCGAGGCTCAGGTGCTCGAAGGTGAGCACGTCGAGGTCGGGCTTCTGCTCGGCACGGATCTGGATCAGGTCCGCCAGGACCATCTCGTTGCGCTCGCGCACGGGCTTCCCCTGTTCGGTCGCTCTTCCGTCGGGTGGGGGTCAGGCCTGAAGGATCGTCACGCACATGGCGGCGACGTCGACGCCGATGTTGCCCCCGCCGTTCTGGGCGAGGCCGATCTTCGCGCCCTCCACCTGACGCTCTCCCGAGCGGCCCTGGAGCTGCTCGGTGAGCTCGACGATCTGCGCGATGCCGGTGGCGCCCACCGGGTGGCCCTTGCGGAGCAGCCCGCCCGACGTGTTCACGGGCACGCGCCCGCCGAGGCGGGTCGCCCCCTCGTCGATCAGCTTGCCGCCGTCGCCCTTCGGGCACATCCCCAGGTACTCGTAGGCCATGATCTCGGCCGGGGCCGAGGCGTCGTGCAGCTCGACGACGTCGAGGTCGGTCGGGCCCACACCCGCCTCCTCGTAGGCCTCCCGCGAGCACAGCTCGCCGGCGCCCTCCTCACCGAAGCCGTGGTCCCAGCCCGAACGCAGCACGCTCGAGACGACGCGGACCGGCTTCCGGATGCCGAGCTCCCGGGCCTTGGCCTCGCTCACCAGCACCACGGCGGCGGCGCCGTCGCCGATGGGCGAACACATCGGGCGCGTCAGCGGCTCGGCGATCATGGGCGCCGCCAGCACGTCCGCGACGCTCAGGCACTCGCGGAACTGCGCGCGCGGATTCAGGCTGCCGTGGAAGGAATTCTTGGCCGAGACGCCCGCGAACTGCTCGACGGTGGTCCCGTACTGCTTCATGTGGGCGCGCGCGGCGGCAGCGTAGATGTCCATGAACATCGAGCGCTTCTCGCCGGCCCCGGAGGCGCCGCTCTTGGCGCCGCCCTGCTTGGCGCTCTCCTGCAGCCGCTTCAGGATCTCCTGCATGGCCTCGACGTCCACCGCACCGCTGAAGGCGCTGAACGACTTCTTCTTGTCGGGGTGGTAGAGCTTCTCCACGCCCAGGGCGAGCACCGTGTCGTAGAGGCCGGCCGTCACCATCGCCGCCGCCTGGTGCAGCGCGGTCGAGGCGCTGGCGCAGGCGTTCTCGACGTTGATCACCGGGAGCCTCCCGAGGCCGATGGAGCGCAGGATCACCTGGCCGCGGATGCACTCCTGCCCCGTGACCAGCCCCGCAGCCGCGTTGCCCACCCAGGCGGCCTCGAGGTCGTTCTGGTCGATCCCGGCGTCGGCGACGGCGGTCTTCACCGCCTCCGCGCCGATCGCCTTGAGGCCCGTCTCCAGGTGCTTGCCGAAGTGCGTCATGCCGACGCCGGCGACGATGGC
>JAOTUO010000360.1 GCA_029863845.1 Myxococcales bacterium | reverse complement strand
TGGTGATCTCCATGCCCTGCGTCCCTCCCTGTCGGCCCGGCGCCACTGTGCCATCTCCGCCGGGAGCGTCAACCTAGATCCGGCGGCGGCGCCGCACTAGCCTACGTTCCGTGACGCCGGAAGACCTCGAGGCGGGCCACTGGCCCCACGGCTCGCGCAGCCGCGCCGAAGAGCGACTGCTGAGCGGGCGGCGTCCCGGTCGTTCGGAGCTGCGGAGCGCGCTCGCCATCTTCAAGGAGTGCCTGTACGGCTTCCGGACATTCCGCAACCTGGGCCCCTGCGTGACCGTCTTCGGCTCCGCCCGCTTCGGCGAGGATCACCGCTACTACCGGGCGGCTCAGCAGGTCGGCAGGGGCCTGGCGCGCGCCGGCTTCACCGTGATGACCGGCGGCGGGCCCGGGGTCATGGAGGCCGCCAACCGCGGCGCCCGCCAGGGCGGGGGGCACAGCGTGGGCTGCAACATCAAGCTCCCCAGGGAGCAGGTGCCCAACCCCTACCTCGACACCTTCGTCGAGTTCGACCACTTCTTCGTGCGCAAGGTCATGCTCGTCAAGTACTCCTGCGCCTTCGTGGTGCTGCCCGGCGGCTTCGGAACGCTCGACGAGATCTTCGAGACCATGACCCTGATCCAGACCGGCAAGATGAAGTCCTTCCCCATCGTGGCCCTCGGGAACGACTACTGGACGCACCTGCGCAGCTTCGTCAACGACACGCTGATCGCGGCGGCCACCATCGACCCCGAGGACCTGGACCTCGTCAGCCTCACCGACTCACCGGACGAGGCCGTGGAGATCGTTCGCCGCGGCCAGGCCTAGGTGTCACGGTCGACTCCTCGGGCCCGGCTCAGCTGTGCATGCGCGCGAGCGGCGGCGCCTCGCCCAGGATCGCCGCCTCGCGCTCGGCCAGGGCGCGCAGCCGCTCGCGCACGCCGTCGGCGGGGCCGAGCCGCGCCGCGAGGTCCACGTAGAGCCGGTGATGCCGGGCCTCCGACGCCAGCAGCGCGTCGTAGAAGCGGGCGAGCTCCGGGTCGTCCACGGCTTCCGCCAGCAGCTTGAAGCGTTCGCAGCTGCGGGCCTCGATCAGCGCGCAGCACAGCAGCGTGTCGAGCAGCCGCTCCGGCTCTGCGCTCCGGATGTGGGAGCGCAGCCGGCCCGCGTAGGGACTCGGCCGCTGCCGTCGAAACGGGATCCCGCGGCGCTCGAGCAGCCGCAGCACGGCCTCGAAGTGCGCGAGCTCCTCCCGGGCGAGCTCCGAGATCGGCGCGAGCAGGAACGCGTGGTCGGGGTAGCGGAAGAGCAGCCGCACGGCCATGCCCGCCGCCTTCTGTTCGCAGTGGGCGTGGCCCAGCAGCACCTCGTCGAGGTGGGCCAGGGCCTTGGCCGTCCAGGCCGGATCCGTGGGCGCCGCCAGGTTCAGCACGCGCCGCCAGTCTAGCGGTAGAATCGCCGGCCATGGACACCCGTCATCTCGGGCGCAGCGGGCTCCGGGTGAGCGAGGTCGGGCTGGGCTCCTGGCTGACGCTCGGATCCAGCGTCGACCGCGAGGCGACGCGCGATCTCGTGCATTGCGCCTACGACCTCGGCATCCACTTCTTCGACACGGCGGACGTCTACGCCAACGGTCGGGGTGAGGAGGCGCTCGGCCACGGCCTGCGCGGACTTCCGCGCCACAGCGTGGTGATCGCAACCAAGGCCTTCTTCCCGATGTCGGAGCGCCCGAACGACCGCGGGCTCTCGCGCAAACACCTGTTCGAGAGCGTCGAGGCCTCGCTCCGACGCCTCGGTACCGACTACATCGACCTCCACCAGTGCCACCGGGCCGATCCCTCCACGCCGATCGAGGAGAGCGTCTGCGCCTACGAGGACCTGATCCGTCAGGGCAAGCTGCTGTACTGGGGCGTCTCCGAGTGGCGTGCCGAGCAGATCGTCGAAGCCTGCCGCGTCGCCGACGCGCGCTGCGCGTACCGCCCGATCTCGAACCAGCCCCAGTACTCGATCCTGCGCCGCCAGATCGAACGCGAGGTGCTGCCGGTCTGCGAGCGCGAGGGCCTGGGGCAGGTGGTGTTCAGCCCCCTCGGACAGGGCGTGCTCACCGGCAAGTACTCCGGCGGCCGGCGCCCGGCGGGCACCCGCGCCGCCGACGACCAGCGCAACCAGTTCATGCGGGCCTACCTCGAGCCCGAAGCCCTCGCGCGCGTCGACCGCCTCGAGCCCGTCGCGGCCGAGCTGGGCCTGTCGCTGGCGCAGCTGGCGCTGGCGTGGTGCCTGCGCCGGCCCAACGTGGCCAGCGTGATCGTGGGAGCGACCCGGCGCGCGCAGCTCGAGGAGAATGCGAAGGCCTCCGGGGTCCGGCTGCCCGCGGAGCTCGAGGCCCGGATCGACGGTCTCTTCCCGGTGCCGTGACCGACGCGCCCCATCCCTGATAAGCTCGGCCACCCGGCCGCGCAGCCGTCCCGATCCGACCCCAAGTCGATTCTCCAGGAGCCACGCCATGTACCCGGGAAAGCACGCGAAATCGAACCCTGACAAGGTGGCCTACCGGATGGCCGCCGGCGGTGAGTCGGTGACCTACGGCCAGCTCGACGAGCGCTCGAACCGCGGCGCGCAGCTCTTCCGTTCGCTCGGACTCCGCCCCGGCGACGGCATCGCGCTCTTCATGGAGAACCATCCCCGCTTCTTCGAGATCTGCTGGGCGGCGCAGCGCTCGGGACTCGTCTACACGCCCATCAGCTCCCGGCTCACGGCCCCCGAAGTCGAGTACATCGTCCGGGACTGCGGGGCGAAGGTGTTCATCGCCTCGCACGCCAAGCGCGACGTCGCCGGCGCCCTCGCCGACACCGGCGCGCTGTCCGGCCTCGAGGCGCGCTACACGGTCGGCGGCCACACCCCCGGCTTCTCCTCCTGGGAGGAAGCCCTGAGCGGGCAGCCCGCCGAGCCCGTCCCCGACGAGATGGAAGGCGTGGACATGCTGTACTCGTCGGGCACGACCGGACGCCCGAAAGGCGTTCGCATCCCGGGCAGCGGCCAGCCCGTCGGCACGGCGCCGGCGCTCGTTCTGCTGCTCAAGGGGCTCTACGCCGCCGACGAGGACGCGGTCTACCTGTCGCCCGCGCCGCTCTACCACGCGGCCCCGCTGCGCTTCAACATGGCGATGCTGCGCCTCGGAGCCACCTGCGTGGTGATGGAGGAGTTCGACGCCGTCGAGGCCCTGCGCCTGATCGAGCGCCACCGCGTGACCCACAGCCAGTGGGTTCCGACGATGTTCCTCAAGATGTTCAAGCTGCCCGACGCGGCGCGCTCGCCCTTCGATCTGTCGAGCCTGAAGGTGGCGATCCACGCCGCCGCCCCCTGCCCGATCCCCGTCAAGGAGAAGATGATCGAGTGGTGGGGGCCAGTGCTCCACGAGTACTACGCCGGCACCGAGGGCAACGGCTTCACCTCGATCAGCTCCGAAGAGTGGCTCGCGCACCGGGGATCCGTCGGCCGCTGCCTCACGGGCGAGATCCACGTTCTCGACGACGAGGGGAAGGACCTGCCCGCCGGCCGGCCCGGCGTCATCTACTTCGCCGGAGGCCCCGCGTTCGAGTACCACAACGATCCGGAGAAGACGTCCGAGTCGCG
>JAOTUO010000066.1 GCA_029863845.1 Myxococcales bacterium | reverse complement strand
CGAGCGTAGAGAGCGCGTGCGCCAGCTGCGCGCCCTGGGTTACGTCGAGTAGTCGCGACGCCTGCGGGGGCGCCGCGTCTCGGCGTCCCCATCCGATCTCACGGGAACAGGGCGGGACGGCTCCAGCAGGTTTCGCTGCCCCGAATCAGCGCTCGAGACGACCGTGGTGGGTTGGAGAGCCCCCCGAGTGGTATGGTGCGGGAGCAGCGAGAGCAGAGGGAAGGCAACCGGATGGCACTCGAGGAATACGCGTCCTACGACGGAATCGGTCTTGCGGAGCTGGTCGCGAAGGGCGAAGTCACGCCCTCCGAGCTGGCCGAAGCGGCGATCGCCCGGATCGACAGGCACAACCCCGTCCTGAACGCCGTCGTCACCGAGATCTACGACGAGGCCCGGAAGGTCGCGAGCCGTCCCGCGCCCGCCGCGCCCGGCCCCTTCCACGGCGTGCCGTTCGTCCTCAAGGACATCCTGGGGGACTACCGGGGGGTCCCGACCGCGAGCGCCTGCCGGTTCATGCAGGGCACTCCCTCCCCGTTCGATGCCGAGCTGGTCGTGCGTTACAAGCGCGCGGGGTTCATCCCGCTCGCCAAGACGAACGCGCCCGAGCTCGGCCTGATGCCGACCACCGAGTCGACCCTCTACGGTCCGTGCCGCAACCCCTGGAACCCCGACCATTCGACCGGCGGCTCGAGCGGAGGATCGGCAGCCGCGGTCGCCGCCGGCATCGTACCGATCGGACACGCGAACGACGGGGGCGGGTCGATTCGGATCCCGGCCTCCTGCTGTGGACTCGTCGGCTTGAAGCCGACCCGCGCGCGCAATCCCCTGGGACCGATCCTCGGGGATGCGATGAACGGTCTCGTGTCGGAGCACGTCGTGACGCGCACCGTTCGGGACAGCGCCGCGGTCCTCGACTGCACCGCCGGACCCGACGTCGGCGATCCCTACTGGGCCCCGCCGCCAGAGCGACCGTACCGGGAGGAGGTCTCGCGCGATCCGGGCAGACTCCGGATCGCCTGCTGGACGAAGACGCTGAACGGCGAGCCGATCCATCCGGAGTGCGTCACGGCGGTCGAGGAGACGGCCCGCCTTTGCGCCGATCTCGGCCACGAGATCGTCGAGGCCGCTCCGCCCATCGACATGGACACCCTGTTCGACCCGTTTCTGGCGATCTGGGCCGCCGGATGCACGGCCTTGATCGACGTGAGGGCCCTGGCGACGGGCCGGAAACCGACCGCCGAGTTCTTCGAGCCGTTCACCTGGGCGCTCTACGAGCGTGGAAGAGCGGTGACCGGCTCCCAGTACCAGATCTCCGTGGGCGCGATCCAGCTCGCCTCGCGCCGGGTCGCGGCCTTCTTCGAGACGCACGACGCCTGGCTCTCGCCGACGCTCGCTGCCCCGCCCGTCAAGCTCGGCACGTTCGATCAGTCGGAGAGCGACCTCGACAAGGCGTTCGCGCGGCTCACCGGGTATGTGCCTTTCACTCCGATCTTCAACGCGACCGGACAGCCCGCGATCTCGCTGCCGCTGCACTGGAGTGCGGACGGTCTGCCCGTCGGCGTGCAGTTTGCGGCTCGGTTCGGGGACGAGGGGCTGCTCTACCGGATCGCGGGTCAGCTCGAGAGGGCGCGCCCCTGGATCGATCGCAAACCGCCGATCTGGGACTGAGCCCCGGACCACGGCCTGCGTCGGTCGCTGCCCCGCGCGGCGGCGTGCAACCCGCTCGGAAGCGGGTCTCAGTAGCGCTCGTCGCGGGGCGCGAGGCCGCGCTCGAAGGGGTCCGGTTCCTCGACGGGCATGATCACCCAGAGCACGACGTAGAGGATCACCGCCGGGCCGAAGCCGGAGAAGAGCGCGCCGATCACGAACGCGAGGCGCAGCACCGTCACCGATACGTCGAAGCGCTCGGCGAGGCCGGCGCAGACGCCGGCGAGCATGCGGCCTTCGGCCTTGCGGGTCCACTCGCTGAGCGGGCGCTGCGGAGACAGGTACGAGTTGCAGTAGCGGCACTTGACGGCTTCGCTGCGGATCTCCTCCGCGCAGTACGGGCAGGTCTTCATGTCCATGTGCGGTTCACCTCGAGTCGAGCGGCGTCGCGGCCGCCATGCGTTGCGCGGTTCTCCGAACGGCGGCGCGCTGCGCCACGAAGGGGATCGAGCCGTAGATCAGCGCCATCCAGCTCGCGGTCCCGAGCGCGAAGGCGGCGCCGATGGCGGTGACGAGGGCGGCGGGCAGCCAGTCGGCGAGGAACGCAGCGCCGAAGCGGAACAGCGCGGCGTACACCAGCAGGACGGCCGGCAGCGGCAGCGCGGCCCACGCCAGCAGCCGGACCAGCTCGCGGCGGTAGCCCGGCGGGAGCCCGGCGGTCGCGGGTCGGATCGCCGCCGCCGCGCTGAGCTCGGCCGTGGCTCTGCGGCGCAACGCAGCGGCGCGCTCGGCTCCCAGCTCGGGAAGGGGGCGCGCGTCGAGCACGTCGGCCAGGACGCGCAGGTCCGCGCGCAGCGCACCGCAGGCGGAGCAGGCCTCGGCGTGCGCGCGATCCTCGGCGCCGGGCGCCTCCCGCGCGAGGAAGGCGTCGGTCAGCCGCTCCTGAACCCCGTGGCACGGCCCGTCAGTCGTCACGTCCCGTCTCCGTGCGCAGCGCGCGAATCGCCGCGTGCAGACGGCTCTTCACGGTTCCGGGAGGCACGCCCGCGATCGCGGCGATCTCGCGCTCCGAGAGGTCGTGGTAGTAACGCAGCAGGAGCACTTCGCGGAGACGGTCGGGCAGCGCCGCGAGCCGCCGCTCCAGCGCCCGTCGCAGCTCGTGCTGAGGCGGCGGCACGCCGGGCCGGTCCGGTTCGATCTGCGCCTGCATGGCTTTGCTCTCCCTGCTCTCCACGGCGAGGCGCCGCGCTCGGTCGCGGCACAGGTTGTTCGCAATCTGGAACAACCAGGTCGAGAACCGCCGCCCGGGGTCGAAGCGGTCCCGAGCCCGAACCAGACGCAGCCAGGTCTCCTGGAAGAGGTCCTCCGCCGCCGCGGAGTCGCCGCAGCGGCGGACCAGGAACCCGAAGAGCCGCGGCCGGTAGCGCTCGAACAGCGCTTCGAATGCCTGGACCTCGCCCCGCTGGACCCGGACCATCAACTGCTCGTCCGATTCGGACCTCGGACCCTCTCGCGATCCGGCTCGGGTCTGCATGGCCCCGTCGCTCCGGTAATACGCGTCGCGCAGCGCCCGGGTTCACGGGGATGCGCGGCCTCGCTAGTGTGCCGCCCCGGGATGGATCGTACTCCGAAAGTGGCCGTCGTCGGCGCCGGACTGGCGGGCCTGGGAGCGGCCTGGCGGCTGTCCCGCGCCGGCTTCGACGTCGCGCTGTTCGAGCGGGAGCCCCGTCCGGGCGGCCGCGCGAGCAGCGAGACGGTCGACGGCTACACGCTCGAGCCGGTGGCTTCGACCGTGTCGACGGCGGACCGGGCGCTCCTGGAGTGGATCGCCGAGGTCGGTCTGCCCGACGAGCTCCTGCCGCTGCGCCCGGTCATCGCGGCCGTGGTCCACCGCGACCGCGTGGTCGAGATCGATCCGCGCAACCTCCGCGGTATCGCGCGCATCCCGGGGCTGAGGCGGATCCAGGCGCTGCGCCTGGTGCGGCTTCCGCGCCTGATCGCCCGCTTCGGCGACCGCCTCGACCCCGAGCGGCCGGCTCGGGCGGCCGACCTCGACGACCGCAGCCTCGCCGACTTCGGAGAGCTCTACTTCGGAGCCAGCGTGGTCGACCGCTGGATGGCGCCGCTCGCGTTCGGCGCTTCGTCGGCCGACGCCCGTGAGTCGAGCCGAGCGCTCTTCCTGAGGCGCTACACCACCCATGGCGGGGCCCGGGTCGGCCTTCCGCGCGGCTCCTTCGGCGAGCTGGCGGAAACCGCTGCCTCGAAGCTCGCGACCTACACCGGCTTCGAGGTCGAGCGCCTCGAGCTGCGGAGGGGCACAGGGCTGCGCATGCTCCTGCGCGGCGGCCGGACGCTGGATGTGGACGCCGCGGTCGTCGCCATCTCGGCCCCCGACGCCGCACGCATCGCCGCCCCGATCCTCTCGAGCGCCGAGCGCGACGGCTTCGCGCGGGTCCGCTACGCCCCAACCGTGACGCTGGCCGCGGCCCTGCGCCGGCCCTTCGCGTCGCATCCCCTCGAGGTCCGCTATCCGCGCTCGGAGGGCTCGGCCCTGGCGACGGCGCTGCTGGAGCCCGGCGTCTCCGGGGGCCGGGTGCCAGACGGGCACGGGCTGGCGCTGCTGCGCGCGACGGCGGAGTGGGGCCGGGCGCACCTCGAGGCCCCCGACGACGCGGTCGCGAAGCATCTGGTGGAGGCCTTCGAGCGCGTCCACCCCGGGTTCCGGAACGCGGTGCTCTTCCAGCGCGTGCTGCGCGCCGCGCGCGGCTTCCCGTGCTTCGATGTCGGGCGCTACCGGGAGATCGCGCGTTTCGAGGAGGTGCAGGTCGATCGGCGGCGCCGGGGCCGCCGGCTCTACTTCGCGGGCGACTACCTGATGGATCCATCCTGGAACGGCGCACTCCTCTCCGGGTACCGCGCCGCCGAGGCCGTTCGGGCCGACCTGTACGGCGAGGCGGTGGACGCGGCGAGTCGCTAGACGAGAACCGCGATGGTGACGCCGTCCCCCCCCTCCTCGGGGGAGCCGGGGGCGAAGCTCGTGACGTACGGCGAATCGGCCAGGTAACGCCGGACGGCGTCGCGCAGCGCTCCGGTGCCGCGCCCGTGGACGATCGCGATCTTGCTCTTGCCCGCCGACGCCGCGCGGTCGAGCGCGTCGACAATGCGGTCGAGGGCTTCGTCCACCCGCAGCCCGTGCAGATCGCAGCGTCCGATTTCCAGGGAGTCCTCGGCCTCCGCCGCCGGCCCCACGCGCTCGACCGAAACCCGCGGCGGCGGCCGCGCGGTCGTCGCAGCGGGCGCCACGACGGCACCCAGGCGAGCGACCGGCACCAGCAGGCGTGCGCCGCCAACCTGCACCCGGCAGCGGCCGCGGCGGTCCGGCAGTGCGAGCAGAACCCCACGACCGCCGCCCTGGACCTCGACCGGATCCCCGGCCTTCGCGAAGCGCCAGTCGACGGGGTCGAGCGCCTCGTCCGGGGCGGGTGCGAGACCGGTCGCCGGCTCGGCGCGCTCGTTTGCCCGCGCGAGCTGCTCCAGCCGCGCGCGCGCGCGCGCGGCGCCCTGGGCCGAGCCCTCGCGCTGGAGCTGGCGGATCACGCCCGCGATCTGCGCGTGGGCGTCGCGAAACGCGGCGTCCAGCTCCGTTCGCAGCGAGCGGTACAGCTTGTCGCGCCGCGCCTGCAGGGCCTCGAGCTTCGCGCGGTACTCGCTGCGCGCCGCCTCCGTCTCGAGGCGTTCGCGGGCCGCCTCCTGCTGCTCGTGCTCCAGGGCCGCGCGGGTCGCGGCCAGGTCGGCGAGCATGCGGTCGAGCTGGCGGTCCTCGTGCGCGAGCAGCGCGTTCGCGCGCTCGATCACGTCGCCCGGCACGCCCATCCGCGCCGCGACCGCCGTTGCCGACGAGCTGCCCGGCGGACCGATGTGCAGCCGGTACGACGGCGCCAGCGTCTCCGGGTCGAACCCGACGCTGGCGTTGGCGAAGCGCTCGTCCACATCGGCCATCTCCTTCAGCAGGTTGTAGTGGGTCGTCGCGACGACGCGCGCGCCGGCGTCGGCGAGGGCCTCGAGGATTGCCTGGGCGAGGGCGGCTCCCTCGCCCGGGTCCGTTCCCACGCCGATCTCGTCCAGCGCGATCAGCGAGCCGGGACCGGCCTGGCGCACGATCTCCGCCAGGTTCGCCATGTGCGCCGAGAACGTGGAGAGGCTCTCGCGGATGTCCTGCTCGTCGCCGATGTCGGCGTAGACGGCGTCGAACAGGTCGATACGCGTCCCGGGCGCCGCCGGGACGTGGAGGCCGGCGCGGGCGAAGAGCGCCGTCAGCGCGATGCACTTGAGTGCAACGGTCTTGCCCCCGGCGTTGGGCCCCGAGACCACGAGCACGTGGAAGCCCTCGCCGAGTACGAGGTCGTTGGGGACCGCGTCGCTGAGGGGGAGGAGCGGGTGACGCAGCTGGGGCAGCCGCAGGACGCCCGCCGTCTCCACCGCCGGCTCCGTGGCCTCCATCTCCTCCGCGAGCTCGGCGCGCGCGTAGGCGAGGTCGATCGCCTCGAGTGTCTCGAGGCCCGCATCGATCGCGTCGCTGGCGGCGGCCGCCTGCTGCGAGAGCTCCCTCAGGACTCGCAGGGTTTCGCGCTCGATCTCGAGCTGCGCCTGCTTGATCCGGTTGTTCAGCTCGACCAGGGCCTCAGGCTCGACGAAGAGCGTCGTTCCCGACTTCGAGGCGTCGTGGACGATGCCGTGCACGCCTCCCCGTGCGTCCGCGCGGATCGGAAGCACGTAACGGTCGTTGCGGACCGTGTAGTAGGTGTCGGAGAGACGCGACGCCACGGCGGGGTCGCGCAGGGTGCGCTCGAGGCGCCGCTGGATCTCCGCAGCGAGGCCGCGCGCCTCGCGCCGTGCCGTGGCCAGGGCCGGGGAGGCGGCGTCGCGCACCTCGCCGGAGGGATCGAGGCCGCGCTCGATCTCGGATTCGAGATCGCGGGGCGCGGCGATGGCGTCGGCGCGCCCCGCGAGCCGCGGGGTCTTTCCGCGCCGGAACGCCAGGAAGCGCGCGGTCTGGCGGAGGGCGCTGAGCGTCGAGCCGACCTCGAGCAGCTCGCTGCCGGAGAGCACGCCGCCCTTGCGAGCGCGGAGCAGTGCCGCGTCGAGATCGCCGCTGCCGCCCAGGGGCGGCCGGTCCCCGTCGGCCAGGGTGGCGCGGGCCTCGCTCGTCTCGGCGAGCCGCTCGCGGACGCCGGCGAGATCCGGCTCGAACAGGTCCGTGGGCATCGCCCCGTCCTCGCCGCGGCGGGCGAGCCGGGCGCGGCCGCGAGGGGTGCGCGCGCGCTCTGTCAGCAGGGCGAGAATCTGCGCCCATTCGAGGCGTTCGAGCGTCTTCTGCGACACGCGGAAGCTCACCTGCATATCTTAGGTCGTTCATGCTCGCGTCCTGCCGGCCGAAACGAATTCGGATGGCGGACAACGGAAGCACCGAGGCCGTTCTGGACGAGACCCGGGGACTCGATGGCTGGAGCGTCGAGAAGATCCTCGAGGCGATCCACGGCCAGGATCGCGTCGCCGTGGAGGCCGTGGGGAGCGTGCTCCCGGACGTGGCGCGGGCCGTGGAGGTGCTGGTGTGCGCTCTCGGGGGTGGCGGCCGCTGGTTCAACGTCGGCGCCGGGACGAGCGGGCGCATGGGCGCGCTCGACGCCGCCGAGATTCCGCCGACCTTCGGGCTGCCGCCGGACCGCGTGCAGGCGATCGTCGCGGGGGGGGAGCGCGCTCTCTCCCGTGCGGTCGAGGGTGTCGAGGACGACGCCGAGGCCGCGGTCCGGGAGCTGAGGGCGCGCGGCCTGTGCGCCGGCGACGCCGTGGTGGCGATCTCGGCCAGCGGCCACACGCCCTTCGCGCTCGCCAGCCTGGAGCCCGCTCACGAAGTCGGCGCCCGCACCATCGCGATCACCTGCAATCCGCGCTCGCCCCTCGCCGAGGCCGCGGAGATCGCGCTCGTTCCCCGGGTGGGGCCCGAGGTGATCGCCGGCTCCACCCGCCTGAAGGGCGGCCTGGCCCAGAAGATGCTGCTCCACCTGCTCTCGACGACGGTGATGGTGCGGCTGGGGTACGTGGAGGGGAACCTCATGACGCACCTGGTGCCGGCATCGGACAAGCTACGGCGACGCGCCGTGCGCATCGTGATGGCCCTCGGGCCCGCCGACGAAGCCCGCGCCACGGCGCTCCTCGAAGACTGCTGGGGCGACGTCAGCGCGGCCGTGACCCAGGCTCGCCGCGGTTCGGAGTAGCAACGGGCGGCCGGGGACCCGGGGGATCGCTCCGCGAATGGCTCGGCTTCGCCTGCGCTTGATTTCGCTGCGCAATCCCCCGGGTCCCCGGCATCGGGTCGCCCGAGTCGCGAAGAGGCCGGAACCGCTCGCGATCCCTCCGCGAATGGCTCGGCCCTTAATGAAAGCCTGACTTCGTTCGCCTTCGGCTCACTGCGCGGCGGCTTCGCCGCCTGTCTTCGCGGGGGCCCACCTTCGTTCGCCTTCGGCTCACTGCGCGGCGGCTTCGCCGCCTTGCGAAGATTGGTTTGGCCTGCGCTTGATTTCGCTGCGGGATCGCGAGCGGTTCCGGCCGCGGGACGGCGCACGGGCCTGTCCGCGAGCCCGACTACAGGGCGCGGACGCCGGTGATGTGCTCGCCGAGGATGAGCGTGTGGATGTCGTGGGTCCCCTCGTAGGTGCGCACGGTCTCGAGGTTCACCATGTGACGCATTGCCTGGTAGTCGTCGACGATCCCGTTGGCGCCCAGCAGGTCGCGCGCCGACCGCGCGATCTGAAGCGCGATGTCCACGTTGTTGCGTTTCGCCATCGACACCATCGAGTGGTGGAGACGGCCCTCGTCCTTGAGACGGCCGACGCGCAGGGCCAGCAGCTGCGCCTTCGTGATCTCGGTCAGCATGAACACGAGCTTCTCCTGGGTCAGCTGCTTGCCGGCCAGGACCCCCCCTTGCACCTCGCGCTCCTGGACGTAGCGAACCGCCTCTTCGTAACAGGCCATCGCGGCCCCGATGGCACCCCAGGCGATGCCATAGCGTGCCTGGGTCAGGCAGCCGAGCGGCGCCTTCAGCCCCTCGGCTCCCGGGAGCCGGTTCGCGTCCGGCACCTCGACGTCGCGAAGGTAGAGCTCCGAGGTGATCGAGGCGCGGAGCGAGAACTTGCCCTTCATGTCGCGGGTCTCGAAGCCGGCCCGGTCCGTCTCGACCAGGAAGCCGAGAATGCCCTGCGGGCCGCGCGCCCACACCACGGCGACGTCGGCGATCGAGCCGTTGGTGATCCAGCGCTTGGTGCCGTCGAGCCGCCAGCCCGAGCCGCGGCGCTCGGCGCGGGTGATCATGCCCCCCGCGTGGCTGCCGAAGTCGGGCTCGGTCAGCCCGAAGCAGCCGATGGCCCGCCCCGCGGCGAGCTCCGGGAGCCAGCGCTCCTTCTGCGCGTCGGTGCCGTAGGCGTGGATCGGGTACATGACCAAAGCGCCCTGAACGGATGCGAACGAGCGCAGACCCGAGTCGCCGCGCTCGAGCTCCTGCATCACGAGGCCGTAGGCCACGTTGTTCATGCCGGCGCAGCCGTAGCCGCTGAGGTTCGCGCCGAAGAGCCCGAGCTCCGCGAGCGCCGGCACGAGCTCCATGGGAAACGAGCCGTCGCGCCGGACGTGCTCCTGGACGAGCGGCAGGAATTCCTTCGAGACGAATCCGCGCACGCTGTCGCGGGCGAGCCGCTCCTCGTCGGACAAGAGGTCGTCGAGTCGAAGAAAATCCACGCCGCTGAAGTCGGGCACGCTGCGCCCTCCGGGATGCTCCTAGCCTAGAGGAGCGCCTCGGGCTTCGCCCGGACCGGAACCCCGCCGGGCCGGCCGGCCGAACAAAAAGACCCGGTGGCGGAGCCACCGGGTCCACTGCGGGTGCCGCTTCGGAGAAGCGCTGCTCAGATGTGACCGCCTTCGCCGTTCGACTTCCGGACCTGCTCGAGATCCTTCAGCCGCCGCGAGATCTGCGAGAGCTTCCGCTCGACGCGCTTGAGATCGCCCTTGGTCGCGATCGGGAGCGCATCGACGATGCTGTCGACGCCGCTTTCGAGCTGCCGAACGGCGTCGTCCCGCAGCTCCTGCACCCGCTTCACCAGGGAGTTCTTGCGAATCTCGGATTCGATCCGGTTGACCCGCTTCCGCGTCTGCTTCTCGATGCGCTTGCGTCGCTCGTTCAGCTGCTTCTCGATCGACTTCCGGCGGGCCTGCATCCGCTTCTGCACGCGGCCGACCTCGTCGCCGAGCGACTCGAAAGCCGCGTTGAATCGATCGACACCTTCCTGAACCAGATTGGTTTGCTCGGCCATCGGACACTCCTTTTGCTTGCCTGTGTCCCGGCCCGATACTGGGCGCGCCGAACGGCGCTTGGGGGGGTCCGGGCAAGCGAAAAATTAACACGCTGCGTTATTGCGTCAAGTGTGTGCCCAACCCCCCGGAATCCGTGGCATCTCCATCGCCTGTGCCGGGCTCGCCGGGTCCCTTGCGCGGTGCCTGCTAGACGCAGTGCGGCATGGAGTCACCAGCGCAAGACGGCGCTGGCCCAGGAGAATCCGGAGCCGAAGCTCGTCATCGAGACCAGCTGGCCGGGCCGAAGCCGCCGGCTTCGCACCGCTTCGTCCAGGAGCATGGGGATCGAGGCCGCCGAGCAGTTGCCGTAGCGCTCGATGTTGCTCGGGCACCTCTCCGCTGGAATCTCGAGCTGCTGGGCCACGTACTCGTTGATGCGGAGATTGGCCTGGTGGAACAGGAAGAGGTCCACGTCCTCGAGCTTGAGGCTGGCGGCGTCGAGGGTCTCGAGGAGGACCTCGGGCATCCGGGTCACGGCGTGCTTGAACACGAAGCGCCCGTCCATCCGGGGGAAGTGGCGGCGCTCGTCGATCAGCTCGTGGGTGATGCGAACGGGCCAGAATCCCGAGCCCGGGGCCTCGAGCCAGAGCTTCCGGGCGTAGCGCCCCTGGGCGTGCAGGCGGACCTCGAGGATGCCCGGCCCGTCGGGCTTCTCCTCGTCGGCCTCCACCACCACGGCGCCGGCGCCGTCCCCGAACAGCACCGCCACGTCGCGGCCCTCGGTCGTGAGATCGATCCCCGTCGAGTGGACCTCGCACCCGACGACGAGCAGCCGCCGGAACGCGCCCGATCGGATGAAGCCGTTGGCGACGGCCAGGGCGTAGAGGAAGCCGCTGCACTGGGCGCGGAGGTCGAAACAGGGGATCTCGGCGACGCCCAGGCGATCGTGGAGGAAGAAAGAGGTTCCCGGGAAGTCCGCCTCGGGCGAGAGGGTCGCCAGTACGATCCCGTCGAGGTCGCCGGCCGCCCGGCCGGCGGCTTCGAGCGCCCGCTCGCTGGCCGCCTGGGCCAGGTCGACGGGGGTCTCGCCCTCGGTGACGTGGCGCCGCTCGCGGATTCCGGTTCGCTGGAGGATCCACTCGTCGGTCGTGTCCATGAGACGGGCGAGGTCGTCGTTCGTCACGACCCGCTCCGGCACGTGCATACCCGTTCCCGTGATCTTCGCGTGAAGCCCCATCGCTACCCCCGCTGGGAGATCCGGTCCCTCGCCTCTTTCCGCGCGTCGCCCCACAGCTTCTCCCCGGCTCGCGCCAGGAGGTCGTCCAGGTGGGTGCACTGGAGCGCGGACACGGCCACACCGCCGTGGCGCGAGGCAATCGCCTCGCCCACTCCCCTCGGCAGACGATCGATCTGGTTGAACACCAGCAGCTCCGGCGTCTCCGCCAGACCGATCGGGTCCAGCACCTCCCGCACGGCGGCGATCCGCCGCTCGAGGTCCGGTGCCGACGCGTCGATCACGTGGAGCAGCAGCGATGCATCGGTGAGCTCCTCCAGCGTGGCGCGGAACGCCGTCACCAGATCGGCCGGGAGGTCGCGGATGAACCCCACCGTGTCCGTGATGATCACCTCCCGCTCCCGCGGGAAGCGCAGGCGGCGAGAGGTCGGGTCGAGGGTAGCGAATAGGGTGTCCGCGATTCGGACGTTACTGTGGGTCAAAGCCCTCAGCAGTGTGCTCTTGCCGGCGTTGGTGTAGCCGACGATCGAGAGGACGGGCACGTTGCGCCGGGAACGCCGCCGGCGCCGCTGCTGGCGCTGACGCTGGAGGTTGCGCAGCTCTCGCTCGAGTCGCGCCAGACGGTCGCGCACCCGCCGGCGATCGACCTCGAGCTTCGTCTCACCGGGGCCGCGCCCCCCGATGCCGCCGGCGAGCCGCGAGAGCGAGACGTCGGCGCGCTGGGCCAGCCGCGGCAGCCGGTAGCGGAGCTGGGCGAGCTCGACCTGGAGCTTGCCGTCGCGCGTGCGGGCGTGCTGGGCGAAGAGGTCGAGGATGAGCTGGGTGCGATCGATCACGCGCAGGTCGAGCCGCTCTCCGAGATTCCGCGCCTGCGTGGGCGTCAGGTTCTGGTCGAAGATCACCAGATCGACGTCGCTCTGGAAGGCGCGGATCATGAGGTCTTGCAGCCGGCCCGACCCGATCAGGAACTTCGGGTCCACGCGCGGGCGGTGCTGGGTCACCACCTCCACGACTTCGACGCCGGCCGAACGCGCCAGCTCGGTGAGCTCGTCGACCTGCATCTCGACGTCGTGAGGGCGGCGACCGGCCGTCACCGAGACGAGGATCGCCCGCTCGCCGGCTCCGACCTCGCGCGTGCGGTCCTGCCGTGCGAGCTCCTCCTCGAGCGCGCGGATCCACTCGCGAAAGTCGAAGTCGAGCTGTGCGGGCGGGAGCGGATCGAGATGCGCGACGGCGGCGCCCTCGGCGTTGGCGGGCCGGAGCGTCGCCGCGTGCGCGAGGCCCGGAAGCCCATCGGCCCCGGTCGTCACGGCGACCATCGCGTCCAGGCGCAGGAGCGCGAGGTCCGTCACGTCGTCGCGCGTGAGCGGCTCGTCCCCCAGGTGCGTGTGGATGCAGCGCAGGCCGCGCAGGCGGCCGCGACCCGCGCGGATGCGCCCCCAGTCCGGCATCTCGATGGAGCGGGCGTCACCCACCATGACGTGGGTGACGTCGCCGCGACGATCCACGAGAACCCCGACCTGCCTTCCGGTTTCCGAAGTGAAGGCGGTGAGGTGCCGCGCGAACTCCTGGGTGATGATGCGCTCGGGAGGCAGCTGACGACGCGATAGACGCTCGAGCTGGCGAACCTGGCTGGCTTTGAGACCGTGGGTGTGGCCGAAGATATGGATGAAGGTTCCCTCGACGCTGGCGGTCATCTTGGAGCATAGGCGCCTCCGAGGCCCCAGGCGAGCCGAATTACCCCACGGGGATGCCCGCGGGGGCGGGTCGGCGTCCTTCCGCGTGCCTCACGCCGGGGGTAAGCTAGGGCGCTCTGCGGGCGCCCGGTCTCACCGGTCGGCTGCGTGCGGCCGATCGGGCCGGCGCAGCGAGAATGCCCGTCCGCGACGACTCCGGGTCAACGCCTCCCCGCGGCGCGCCGAGAAGGAGACGGAAATGGGCGTCCACTCGGGGGAAATCGCGGTCGTGCTGCTGGCGGCGGGCCAGGGCACGCGGATGAAGTCGCGCCTTGCCAAGGTGCTGCATCCGATCGCGGGTCGCCCGATGCTGGCCTACCCCCTCGCGGCGGCGGAGGCGATCCGCCCGGCTCGCCTGGTCGTGGTGGTCGGCACCGATGCCGAGGCCGTGGAGACGGCCTTCGCGGGTCGCGCGACCTTCGTCCGCCAGGAGGAGCTGCGTGGCACCGGAGACGCGGTGCTGCGCGCGCGCCCGGCCCTGGAGGGCTTTCGCGGCGACGTGCTCATCCTCTACGGCGACACGCCGCTCCTGCGGTCCGAGACGCTCCGGCGGATGATCGAGGTCCGGGCGAAGACCGCCGCCGACCTCCTGCTGCTGACGGCGCCCGTCGACGTGCGCGGGATCGTGGTGCGCGATGCGGACGGCCGGGTGCTGCGCGTGGTCGAGGCGCCCGACGCCACGCCCGAGGAGCGGACCATCGAGGAGCGAAACACGGGGGTGTATCTGATCGACGCCGAGCTGCTGTGGAAGACGCTGGCGGCGGTCGACGACCGCAACGAGCAGGGAGAGATCTACCTCACGGACATCGTGGAGCGTACGGTGGGCGAGGGCCGGCGCGTCGAGGCGCTGCGCCTCGAGGAGCCGGAGGAGGCGCTCGGCGTCGACACGCGAGCGCTGCTCGCGCAGGCCGCCGCCGTCGTCCGTCGCCGAGTGCTGACCCATCTCATGCACGAAGGCGTCACCGTCGTCGATCCCGCGACCACCTACGTCGACGCCGACGTGGAGGTCGGAAGCGACACGCGGATCGAGCCCGGGTGCGTGATCCAGGGCGAGTCCCGCATCGGGAGCGGCGTCCACGTGAAGCCCCACTGCACGATCGAGTCGAGCGAGCTGGGCGACGACGTCGTCATCGGCCCCTCGGCCCACCTGCGTCCGGGGAACCGGATCGGCCGCGGAGCGCGCATCGGGAACTTCGTCGAGATCAAGAACAGCACGCTCGGCGAGGGCGTGAAGGTGGATCATCTGTCCTATGTCGGCGATGCCGACGTCGGGGCCGGCGCGAGCTTCGGCTGCGGATCAATCGTCGTCAATTACGACGGCATCGCCAAGCACCGCACCACCGTGGGGGAGCGGGCCTTCATCGGCTGCAACGCCAACCTCATCGCGCCGGTGACGATCGCGCCGGACGCGTTCGTCGCTGCGGGCACGACGGTCACCCGGGACGTGCCCGAGGACGCCCTGGCCGTCGGGCGCGCCCGCCAGCACCACATCGAGGGCTGGGTCTCGCGGCGCCGCCAGGCCCGCGAACGCGCGGGCGACGAGAAGCGAACGGGCCGGCGCCCGTCGAAGCGGTCCCCCTGAGCCTGCACGGGAGTCCAGCATGTGTGGAATCGTCGGCTACATCGGGCGCGAGCACCGTGCCATGGATGTCCTGATCGACGGGCTGCGCCGGCTCGAGTACCGGGGCTACGACTCCGCCGGCGTCGCCATCTGCGACGGCGGCGAGATCCGGGTCCGGCGGGCCCTGGGCAAGCTGGCGAACCTCGAGGGTCTGCTGCGCGACGATCCGATCGCCGGCCACGTCGGCCTCGGTCACACCCGCTGGGCGACCCACGGCAAGCCCTCGGAGCGCAACGCCCACCCGCATCGCTCCGGCTCGGTCGTGATCGTTCACAATGGAATCATCGAGAACTACCGCCCGCTGCGTCGGGAGCTGGAGGCCGCGGGTCGCTCGATCGAGTCGGAGACCGACACGGAGCTGATCGTGCACATGATCGAGATGGAGATCGCGGGCGGCCGGGATCTGCTCACGGCCGTCCGCAGCGCGTGCGCGCGGCTCGTGGGCTCCTACGCCTTCGGTGCTCTGTGCAGCGACACCCCGGATCGGCTGGTGGCCGCCAAGAACGGCGGGAGCCCCATCATCCTCGGCCTCGGCGAGAAGCAGTCCTTCCTCGCCAGCGACATTCCGGCGATCCTTCCGTACACGCGCCAGATGCTCTTCCTGGAGGACGGGGAGTTCGCGCTCCTCTCCGGAGACGGCGTCCAGGTGATCGACGCGGAGGGGCGGCCGGTCGATCGCGAGCCCCGGCCGATCCACTGGGATCCGGTGTCGGCGGAGAAGGGCGGCTACGACCGTTTCATGCAGAAGGAGATCTTCGAGCAGCCCCGCGCCGTCCTGGACACCATCGGGACGCGGGTCCGTGAGGAGGACGGAGACGTCGACCTCGACGGGATCGACCTGTCCCCCCGGCGCGCCGAAGCCATACGGCGCATCCAGCTGGTGGCGTGCGGAACCGCCTACTACGCCTGCATGGTCGGAAAGTACCTGTTCGAGCAGATCGCCGGCGTGCCGGCCGAGGTCGATCTCGCCAGCGAGTTCCGCTACCGGCGGCCGATCCTGGACGCGTCGTGCCTGGTGGTGCCCGTCTCGCAGTCGGGCGAGACGGCCGACACGCTGGCCGCGCTCCGCCAGGGCAAGGACCTCGGGGCGCGGGTGCTGTCGATCTGCAACGTGCGCGACGCCAGCATCGCTCGCGAAAGCGACGACGTGCTCTACACCCACGCCGGGCCGGAGATCGGCGTGGCCTCCACGAAGGCCTTCACCACCC
>JAOTUO010000359.1 GCA_029863845.1 Myxococcales bacterium | reverse complement strand
CAGCGTCCTCTATTCCTGCGAGTGCGGGCAGGTCTGCGGAGCCGGGGGTGGGAGCGACACGATCGTTCTATCCACCGACAGCCCCGCCATCCTGGGCGGGCTCAGCTTCACCGACATCGACCTCGCAGAGTATGACCCGGCGACCGATACCGCGAACCTGTTCTTCGATGGCAGCCTGACGACCCTGAACGTCGACATCACCGCGCTGCATGTGCTGGCCAACGGGCATCTCGTTCTGGCCGGCAAGGGAAATCCCGACGTGACGCTGGGGGGTGTGACCTTCCAGGCCGGAGATCTCGTGGACTACGACCCCGTCGCGGACACGGCCACGCTGATCTTCGATGGCAACGCGCTCTTCACAGACCCGCTCGAGAAGATCAACGCGATTCATGTGCTGGACAGCGGGCACCTGGTGCTCGCGACGGACAGTGACGCCATCCTCGGCGGCTTGAGTTTCACCGATAAAGACCTCGTCGAGTATGACCCGGCGACGGACACGGCGATCCTGTTCTTCGACGGCAGCCTGACGACCCTGAACGTCGACATCACCGCGCTGCATGTGCTGGCCAACGGCCATCTCGTTCTGGCCGGCAAGGGCAATCCCGATGTGACGCTGGGGGGGCTGACCTTCCAGGCCGGGGATCTCGTGGACTACGACCCCGTCGCGGACACGGCCACGCTGATCTTCGATGGAAGCGCTCTCTTTACCGACCCGCTCGAGAAGATGAACTCGGTCCACGTCGGACCGGGTAGCGGCAGCATCGATCTGAGTTGCGACGCCGACTACACGCCCGACAGCATTGTCTTCGAGTTCTCCACCGCCGGTTACAGCCAACGTCTGAACCGTGGTGTCACCTATTTCCCGGAAGGCCAGGTGTTGAATGGCGTGGCATCGCCAGTCGGTGGTGCCTGGATCGCGGTGGGCGGCTCCGGGCGCTTGTGGATGGTGGGTATGGACGGCTCAGAGCTAGACGGCGGATACACGACCGGACTCTCGCAGTTGGAAGGCATTGCCTTTGTTCCTGCCGCCGCACCCAGTGATCCCGGTCATCTGGCGATCGTCAAGGGCAGCACACTCTATTATTCGGATATGACGTTACCGGCAAACGGCTATACGACTCATTCGCTGCCGTTCGTCACTTCCGCGGGTGGTGTCACCTATATCGACGGTGGCACCTACGACGGGAATCTCGCCGTCGCGGACAAGGGCTCCGGGCAGATTCATATCATCGATCAGTCCTTTGACCTCGTTACGACGTTGGCGACCGGCGGCCTCCTGAGTGCGCCAGAAGGTATCGCCCACCTCGAGGACACGGATGAGTTTCTGGTGGTGGATACCGGCCTCAACGCTGCGCTGATCTTCGATACGGCTCTGGTGGTCAGCCAGAACTACGACCTGGTGCCCTATGGTCTTGGGGGCGCAACCGGCGCCGCGGCTGCGATTCATCCGGTCAGTTGCAATCATGTATTTGGTGACCGTCCCAACAACAGGTACGCGTACCTGAACACGGGTGGTGGCGGCGGCGGTGGTGGTGGTGGCGGCGGCGGCTGCGCCGCCACGCTGGCCGACGACTTCGAGACCGACGACTACGCCGGCAGCACCGGCAGCCTGCCCTGGTCGGGCGACTGGAGCGAGGTGGGCGAGGGCGACGGACCCGGCTCCGGCGACGAGCAGGTCGTGAGCCGCGACGGGAGCCTGGCGCTGCGCGTGCGCGACAACGACAACGGCGGCGAGGGAGCCGAGCGCGCCGCGGACCTCTCGGGCCACGCGACGGCGACGCTCGGCTTCGTCTACGAGCGCAACGCCCTCGACGGGGCGAGCGACCATGTCCGGATCGAGGTCTCGAGCACCGGTGGCGCCCCCTGGACCGAGATCGACCGCATCGAGGGGCCGGGCACGGACTCGTCCTGGCAGTCCTACTCGAAGGACGTGAGCAGCTTCATCTCGCCCAGCTTCGCGCTGCGCTTCGTCACCTCGTCGAGCATGGGCGGGAGTGACGAAGTCTTCTTCGACGACGTGGAGATCTGCCTCGAGAACTGAGCGGGCTCGGGGGTCGGCCGGGATCCCGCCTCCGGCGTTGACCCGAGTCGATTCGTAGGGGATTCACTACAACACGATCCGTGCGCCGCGGTCCCGCTTCGAAACCCGCGAAGTTCGGCAGCTCGCGGGCCGATAAGCCCGATATGCCGAGGATTCTCGGGTGAACCGAATGATCTCCCTCGACCGGATCGCCCGCATGCTCGCGACCGCCCCGCGCGTGCGCGAGGCGCGGCCGATCGGACTCGACCTCGGGGCCGAGGGGCTCCACATGCTCCAGCTCGATGGGCGCGAGCAGGAGCCGCGCATCCGGGCAATGCTCTCGACCCCGTACCCCGCGGACCGGGAGGCGACCCTCGCGTCGCCGCCACAGCTCACGTCGCTCTTGCGCCAGGCGTTGAAGGCCGGCGGCTTCCGCGGTCGCCGCGTCGTGACGGCGATGCCCGAGTCCGGCGTCCGGCTGATGGTGCTCAACTACGAGATCGACCGGCAGACGTCCGAGCCGGAGCAGATCCTCCAGCTCGTCGGCGAGCGGATCGACGAGGCCCTGGAGGACTGCGTCGTCGACTACCTCCCGATCCGGACCAGCGGCGAGAAGCACGGCGCCAAGTCCGCGCTGGCGGTGGTCGCCCGGCGCGACGCGGTGATCGATCACCTGGAGCGGCTGCGCGCGGCGGGGCTCGAGGTCGAGGCGCTCGAGATCTCGCCGGTCGCCGTGCGCAGACTGGTGGCCCGCCTGCTGCCCGACGAGACCGATCTCAACTCGCTCGTCGTTCACTGCGGTGCCCGGCGCAGCGATCTGACCGTCTTCTCGGGGCGGCGATTGATCCTCTACCGCGAGCTCGACTTCGGCGAGGACGAGACGATCGGCGCGCTCGGCAAGTCGCTGGAGATGAGCCCGGAGCAGGCGCGTTCGCTGCTCTACCAGTACGGCGTGCGCGCCGACGCGGAGGGCCGGGCGTGGGACGATCCCGCCGCCGCCCGCGAGATCTCCGAGACCGTGCTGGAGATCCTGAAGCCGACGTTCTACGCCCTCAAGGAGCAGGTCGACAAGGCCTGCGTCTACACGGCCTCCGGGTGGCGGGGTGCCTCCGTCGATCAGGTCTATCTGCTCGGATCGATCGCGCGCTGGCCCGGCTTCGACGGCGTGCTCCAGGGCTTCCTGTCGCTGCCGGTTCGGATCCTGGAGCCGCTGGCGGCCTTCGCGCCCGTCGACGGAGCCGAGGCCGCGGGCCGCGACCGGCACCGCGAGATCGCGATCGCCGCCGGACACGCGCTGAGAGGCGTGGACGCCGATGGCTGAGATCGATCTCGTCCCCGGCGACTATCGCCGCGCGAGACAGCTCGGGCGCCGGCTGCGCCTGTTCGGCGTGGTCTACCTGGGCGTCCTGATCGCGCTGGGGGCGGCGAGGATCGGACTCGCGTACGCGGTGCGCGAGCGCGGCCGGGCGGTGGCGGAGCTTCAGGCGGCCGAGGCCGAGGCGAGGACTCACCAGCTACGCCTCCAGGAGCTCCAGAGCGAGCGAGACACCGGGCGCGAGCGCCTGGCGATCCTATCGGGATTGCGCGGCGGCGTCGGCATGCGGGAGATCTTCCTGGCGGTGGACGGCGCGCTCGACG